>NZ_VJWO01000019.1:0-102267 GCF_014889455.1 Pseudomonas sp. K8 | reverse complement strand
CTTTCATGCTCTGGCCGCCTTACAAAATTTGTTAAAAAAAAATAATAAAACTACCGAAAAACAAAAACCGGGGCACTGGGCCCCGGCTTCCGTCAACCCAACGCTTAAAGGCGTTCGAAGACGGTGGAAATGCCTTGGCCGAGACCAATGCACATGGTTGCAACCCCGAGGTTGCCGCCATTTTGCTTCATCACATTGAGCAAAGTGCCGGAGATTCGCGCGCCGGAGCAACCGAACGGGTGGCCCAGGGCGATCGCGCCGCCGTGCAGGTTAACCTTCTCGTTCATCTTGTCGAGTACTTTCAAATCTTTCAGCACCGGCAGGGCCTGTGCGGCGAAGGCTTCGTTGAGCTCGAAGAAGTCGATATCGGCGACGGTCAGGCCCGCGCGCTTCAAGGCTTTTTGTGTCGCCGGTACCGGACCATAGCCCATGATCGCCGGGTCCACACCCGCTACGGCCATCGAACGAATCACCGCCATCGGCTGGATACCCAGGTCCTTGGCACGCTGCGCCGACATCACGATCATGCACGAGGCACCGTCGGTGATTTGCGACGAAGTGCCGGCTGTCACGGTGCCGCCCTTTGGATTGAACGCCGGTTTCAAGGCGGCCAGGCTTTCCAGGGTGGTATCCGGACGAATGGTTTCGTCGTAGTCGAACAGTTTCAGGAAACCGTTCTCGTCGTAGCCGTTCATCGGGATGATTTCATCCTTGAACTTGCCTTCCACGGTCGCCTTGTGGGCGAGCTGGTGGGAACGCAGGCCGAACGCATCCTGGGCTTCGCGGGTAATGCCGTGCATCTTGCCGAGCATTTCCGCGGTGAGGCCCATCATGCCCGAGGCTTTTGCCGCGTGCAGCGACATGTGCGGGTTGGGATCGACACCGTGCATCATGCTGACGTGGCCCATGTGCTCCACGCCACCGACCACGAATACATCACCGTTGCCGGTCATGATCGCCTGGGCGGCCGTGTGCAATGCACTCATCGACGAACCACACAGGCGGCTGACCGTCTGGGCGGCCGCGGTGTGCGGGATCTGGGTCAGCAAGGAAGCCATGCGGGCGATGTTCCAGCCCTGCTCCAGGGTCTGGTTGACACAGCCCCAGATCACGTCTTCGACTTCGTTCGGGTCGACCTTGACGTTACGCTCCAGCAATTTGCTGATCAGGTGCGCCGACATGTCTTCGGCGCGGGTGTTGCGGTGCATGCCGCCCTTGGAGCGGCCCATCGGCGTGCGACCGAAGTCGACAATCACGACGTCTCTTGGATTCAAGCTCATAAATATTCTCGCTCAAGTGTATGGGACGCTTAACCGAAGAAGCTCTGGCCGTTCTTGGCCATCTCACGCAGCTTCGCGGTCGGGTGGTACAGCGGGCCCAAATCAGCGTATTGATCAGCCAGGGCAACGAACTCGGCCACACCGATCGAGTCGATGTAACGCAGCGCACCGCCACGGAATGGAGGGAAACCAATACCGTACACCAGGCCCATGTCGGCTTCGGCGGCGGTTTCGACGATGCCGTCTTCCAGGCAACGCACGGTTTCCAGGCACAGGGCGATCATCATCCAGTTGATGATGTCCTCGTCGGACACCTCACGCTGTTCATAGATGACCGGCGCGAGCACTTCGTGGACCGACGGATCGGCAACCCTCTTCTGCTTGCCCTTCTTGTCGGTCTCGTAGGCGTAGAAGCCCTTGCCGTTCTTCTGGCCCAGGCGCTTGGCCTCGTAGAGCGCGTCGATCGCCGAGCGGCGGTCGTCTTTCATGCGGTCCGGGAAGCCTTCAGCCATCACGTCGCGACCGTGGTGGCCGGTGTCGATGCCGACCACGTCCATCAGGTACGCCGGGCCCATCGGCCAGCCGAATTTTTCCATGACCTTGTCGATACGCACAAAGTCCACACCGGCGCTGACCAGCTTGGCGAAACCGCCGAAGTACGGGAACAGCACGCGGTTGACCAAAAAGCCCGGGCAGTCGTTGACCACGATCGGGTTCTTGCCCATTTTCTTGGCGTAGGCAACGGTGGTGGCGACGGCCAGCTCGCTGGACTTCTCACCACGGATCACTTCCACCAGCGGCATCATGTGTACCGGGTTGAAGAAGTGCATGCCGACGAAGTTTTCCGGACGCTTGAGGGCCTTGGCCAGCAGCGTGATGGAAATGGTCGAGGTGTTGGACGCCAGGATGGTGTCGTCTTTGACCTGGGCTTCCACTTCCGCCAGTACCGCTTGCTTGACCTTCGGGTTTTCGACAACCGCTTCGACCACCAGGTCGACGTGGCCGAAATCGCCGTAGGACAGCGTAGGACGAATGCCGTTGAGCACTTCAGCCATTTTCGCTGCGGTCATGCGACCTTTATCAACCCGACCTACCAGCAGCTTGGCCGCTTCCGCCAGGCCTTGCTCGATGCCGTGTTCGTTGATGTCTTTCATCAGGATCGGCGTGCCTTTGGACGCCGACTGATAGGCGATACCGCCGCCCATGATGCCGGCACCGAGTACGGCAGCCTGTTTCACATCCTTGGCGACTTCATCGTAGGCCTTGGCCTTTTTCTTCAGTTCCTGATCGTTCAGGAACAGACCGATCAGGCTCTGGGCAGCGGAGGTCTTGGCCAACTTGACGAAACCTGCCGCTTCCACTTCCAGGGCTTTGTCGCGACCGAAGTTCGCGGCTTTCTGGATGGTCTTGATCGCTTCAACCGGCGCCGGGTAGTTCGGGCCGGCCTGGCCAGCCACGAAACCTTTGGCGGTTTCGAACGCCATCATTTGTTCGATGGCGTTGAGCTTGAGTTTTTCCAGCTTCGGCTGACGCTTGGCCTTGTAATCAAATTCGCCGCTGATGGCGCCCTTGATCAGGTTCAGCGCGGCTTCGGCCAGTTTGTCCGGAGCAACCACAGCATCGACGGCACCGACTTTCAGCGCGTCTTCAGCTTTGTTTTCCTTGCCGGCGGCGATCCACTCGATGGCGTTGTCGGCCCCGATGATGCGCGGCAGGCGCACGGTGCCGCCGAAACCTGGGTAGATGCCCAGCTTGACTTCCGGCAGGCCGATTTTCGCAGTGGCCGACATGACGCGAAAATCCGCCGCCAGGCACATTTCCAGGCCGCCGCCCAGCGCGATGCCGTTGATCGCGGCAACGGTCGGCACGTTGAGGTCTTCGAAATCGCTGAAAATCTTGTTGGCTTCGAGGTTGCCAGCCACCAGCTCGGCATCGGGCAGCTTGAAGCTCTCGACGAATTCGGTGATGTCGGCGCCGACGATAAACACGTCCTTGCCGCTGGAGACGATCACGCCCTTGACCGAAGCATCTGCTTTGATGGCGTCTACGGCCTGACGCAGTTCGTTCAGGGTTAGACGGTTGAACTTGTTGACGGACTCACCCTTGAGGTCGAATTTCAGTTCGACGATGCCACTTTCAAGAGCCTTAACCGTGATGGCTTTACCTTCGTAAATCATCAACTGATCTCCACGATATGGAAGCTGAACAGTACACATCGGACGCTGGCCTCTGGTTGGACATTGATGATTTCGTCAATGCTCACCCCAATGCGCCAGGCACACCCGCCAATGCGATAGTCGGGATTCTGTATGAGACGTCTGACAGACAAACGCTCAATTCATACGCCCGTTTGATTTGGGTACGCCACCTTCATCCAATTCCGGGCAATTGTCAATCGCTCGAAAGCGCTAGGAAAAACGCGACTTTCCAGTCATTTCAGAACCCCAACCCTTGGCCCACGCTTCGCCAATATTCAACTATTCACCAAATCAATAATGAATACAGCGTAGGAAAAGACTGTACAGATCCGGATATCCGGCTACGCTTGCGGCAGCCATTACAGAATAGTCAAAACGCCTGGGTGAATACCCGGCGTGAAACACACAGCTTTACCGGCCTGCCTGGCCAACCCCGCCCGATGATGATGTCGGGCTTTTTATTGCCCGACGTTCAGGCCAGGGCCTTGAGCAACGTATCAATGGCCTGCAGGTCGCTCACATCACCCTTCTCGCCCCAGCACAACGCGATCATTTGCCGGTCTGCCTCGACTTTGTAGACGTTGGCCGGCAGCGTCGCAAAATGCGCCAGCAATTGCTCGTCCACGCAGGCTTCCTGCCATTGATTGACCCACACGCCAGGCTCCAGCTGCCAATAACTCCATAGTGCAGGGACCTTGCCGCGCCGTGGCCGGTGGTATTGCGCACACGGGCTCGGCGGCTCCTGCTTGAGCCAGTGCGGCCACGCCTGGGGCGCCAGTTGCATCGCCAGGCCCATGCGGCGCGCCTCCATGCGCAGGGCCATGCGCCCACTCTGATGGCGCGACGGGCGCAGCCATGCCAGGGGGCTCAAAACCACCGCAAGGATTGACACCACTATCCAGACCGTCATATGTGTACTCCCGATTTTTTAGATAAGCGGATTTGACCTGACGCAACCCCATCCGCTTGAAAGCAGCCATACTGAACTTATTGCAGTCCCCTGGAGGAACGCCCCATGTCATACGAACATATTCTGGTCGCCGTAGACCTGACCGAAGAGTGCGATCCAGTGATCAAACGCGCCGTGGATCTGGCTGGCACCACTGCCAAACTGTCCCTGGTGCATATCGTCGAACCGATGGCCATGGCCTTTGGCGGCGACGTGCCGATGGACCTGTCACAACTGCAACAGCAGCAATTCGATCAAGCCAAGGAACGCCTTGAGCGCCTGATCACCAAGTACCCGCCCCTGAAAAAAGATCAGAGCCACCTGACCTATGGTCAGCCACGCCAGGAAATCCATCACCTGGCCAAGGAACAGGGCTGCGACCTGATCGTGGTCGGCAGCCATGGCCGTCACGGCCTGGCCTTGCTGCTGGGCTCCACCGCCAATGACGTCCTGCACGGCGCACCGTGCGATGTGCTGGCGGTGAAGCTGGTAAAAGGCGCGTAGGACCGATCGAGATCCAATATGGGAGGGAGCTTGCTCCCTTCCACATGTTGGACTGCAGCTCATATAAAAAACCCGGTGCTCATTGAAATGAACACCGGGTTTTTTAATGCACTGGAATCAATCAGGCGTCCAACTCGGCCCAACGTTCAACCAGCACTTCCAGCTCCTGGTTCAAGGTTTCCAGGGACGCGATGACCTCGGCGGTTTCCGCCGCCGGACGCAGGTAGAAACCCGCGTCAGCCATTTGCGCTTCGACCGCAGCGATCTGCTGCTCCTTGGCGTCGATTTCACCCGGCAGGGCTTCCAGCTCACGCTGCAGCTTGTAGCTGAGTTTCTTCTTCGCGGCAGGCGCGGCTTCCGGCGCCGGTGCAGCGGCGGCCACGGGGGCGACGACGGCGGAGGTCAAGTCGGCCTTGCCGGACTTGCTCTCGGTCACGCCCAGCAGGCGCGGCGAGCCGCCCTGGCGCAGCCAGTCCTGGTAACCACCGACGTACTCGCGCACCTTGCCTTCACCTTCGAAGACCAGGGTGCTGGTGACCACGTTGTCGAGGAATGCCCGGTCGTGACTGACCATCAGCACAGTGCCGTTGAAGGTCAGCAGGACCTCTTCCAGCAGCTCGAGGGTTTCCACGTCGAGGTCGTTGGTCGGTTCGTCGAGGACCAGCAGGTTGGCCGGCTTGCTGAACAGCTTGGCCAGCAACAAGCGCGCACGCTCACCACCGGACAAGGCCTTGACCGGCGTGCGTGCGCGCTGCGGGCTGAACAGGAAGTCGCCCAGGTAGCTCAGCACATGGCGGCTCTGGCCGTCGATATCGATAAAGTCGCGGCCTTCGGCGACGTTGTCGATCACGGTTTTTTCCAGGTCCAACTGGTGACGCAACTGGTCGAAGTAGGCCACGTCGATGCGCGTGCCCTCTTCCACTTTACCGCTGGTCGGTTGCAGGCCGTTAAGCATCAGCTTGAGCAACGTGGTCTTGCCGGTGCCGTTGGCGCCGAGCAGGCCGATACGGTCGCCGCGCTGCAGGACCATGGAGAAGTCCTTGATCAGGAACGGACCGTCCGGGTGATGGAAGCTGACGTTCTCCAGCACCATCACCTGCTTGCCCGACTTGTCGGCGGTTTCCAGCATGATGTTGGCCTTGCCGGTGCGCTCGCGACGCTCACTGCGTTCAACGCGCAGGGCTTTGAGTGCGCGTACACGGCCTTCGTTACGGGTGCGGCGCGCCTTGATGCCCTGGCGGATCCACACTTCTTCCTGGGCCAGGCGCTTGTCGAACAAGGCGTTGGCGGTTTCTTCAGCGGCCAGGGTGGCTTCTTTGTGGACCAGGAAGCTGGCGTAGTCGCCGTTCCAGTCGATCAGGCCACCACGGTCCAGCTCGAGGATGCGGGTCGCCAGATTCTGCAGGAAGGACCGGTCGTGCGTGATGAACAACACGGCGCCCTGGAAATCCTTGAGGGCTTCTTCGAGCCAGGCGATCGCGCCGATGTCCAGGTGGTTGGTCGGTTCGTCGAGCAGCAGCAGGTCCGGCTCGGACACCAGGGCCTGGGCCAGCAGGACGCGGCGACGCCAGCCGCCGGACAATTCGGCGAGGGTCTTGTCGGCCGGCAGTTGCAGGCGGCTCAGGGTGCTGTCCACCAGTTGCTGCAGGCGCCAGCCGTCGCGGGCTTCGAGGTCTTGCTGGACGTGCATCAGCTTGTCCAGGTCTTCCTCGGTGACGCAGTTCTGCGCCAGGTGATGGTATTGCGCAAGCAACTCACCGACGCCGTCCAGGCCTTCGGCGACCACGTCGAACACTGTCCGTCCGTCGGCCACCGGCAGTTCCTGCGGCAATTCGCCAATCTTGAGGCCCGGGGCGCGCCATACAGAGCCGTCATCGGGCTTCTGGTCGCCTTTTACCAGCTTCATCATGCTGGACTTGCCGGTGCCGTTGCGGCCGATGATGCACACCCGCTCACCACGGGCGATCTGCCAGGACACCTTGTCCAACAACGGCATAGCGCCGAAAGCAAGGGACACATCGCTGAATTTGAGCAGGGTCATACGCTTCTCCAAAAACTGGGCGCGCATTCTACCTGAGTTGAGGGTGGGATGCGGCCGGCATTTTCGCTACGGGTGGGTTCTGTAAGACAATTCCTGCGAACTTGAACGAACAGGTCGGCAAAGCTTTCACCGGCCGCAGGCAAAAGGCTAAGCTAGAGGCAATGAGTGTCGGCGGTGCCGGCGCTAGTCGTGATTTCTTTGCACGGACGTCTCATGCGCAGTCGCCTTTTCAACTTTTTATCTTGTCTGCTTCTTACCGCCACTGCCGCTCAATCCGCCCTGGCCGTGGACATAACCACCCAACGTCAATATTACGATGAAGCCAAACGCGCCCTGGCCAAGGGCGATACCGGGCCCTACATGCAATACAGCCAGGCCTTGGCCGACTATCCGCTGACGCCGTACCTGGCCTACGACGAGCTGACCGCACGCCTGAAGACCGCGAGCAACGAGGAAATCGAACAATTCCTCGCCAAAAACGGCGACCTGCCCCAGGCCAACTGGATGAAACTGCGTTGGTTGCGCTGGCTGGCCGAGCGTGGCGACTGGCAGACCTTTGAAAAGTACTACGACCCCAAGCTCAATTTCGTCGAGCTCGATTGCCTGCATGGCCAGTTCCAGCTCACGCACAATCTGAAAGCCGAAGGCTACAAAACCACCGAAAAACTCTGGCTGACCGGTAAATCGCAACCGTCCGCCTGTGATGCCACGTTCGCGCAGTGGGCCGCAGATGGCCAACTCACCGAACAGAAAATCTGGGACCGCGCCAAGCTCGCCGCCGAAGCCCGCAACTACGCGCTGGCCAACAGCCTGGTGAAAAGCCTGCCGACCCTCGGCGCCCAAGGCCGCCTGATGGTGGACGTGGCGCAAAAGCCGGAGATGCTCAACGACCCATCGCGCTTCCTGCCGGCCACCGAGGCCATGTCTGACGCCGTGGGCCTGGGCTTGCGCCGCCTGGCACGGCAGGACCCGGACAAGGCCATGGCCATGCTCGACGGCTATGCCAGCAGCATGCACTTCTCCCGTGACGAAAAAGTGGCGATTGCCCGCGAGATCGGCCTGACCCTGGCCAAGCGCTTTGATCCACGCGCTCTTGAGGTGATGACCAAGTACGACCCGGAACTGCGCGACAACACCGTGTCCGAATGGCGCCTGCGCCTGCTGTTGCGCCTGGCCCGTTGGGAAGACGCCTACCAACTCACGCGCAAACTCCCGCAGGACTTGGCCACCACCAACCGCTGGCGCTACTGGCAGGCCCGCAGCCTGGAACTGGCCGAGCCGAAAAACCCGCAAGCCCTGGTGCTGTACAAGAACCTGTCGCGGGAGCGCGATTTCTACGGATTCCTCGCCGCCGACCGCTCCAAAGCGCCGTACCAACTGATGAACAAGCCGCTGTTGATGAGCCAGGCGCTGATCAACAAAGTGCGCAACACCCCCGGCGTGCGCCGCGCCCTGGAGTTCTATGCGCGGGGCCAGGTGGTCGATGGCCGCCGCGAGTGGTACCACGTCAGCCGTCACTTCAACCGCGACGAAATGGTCGCCCAGGCCAGGCTGGCCTACGACATGAAGTGGTACTTCCCGGCGATCCGTACCATCAGCCAGGCGCAGTACTGGGATGACCTCGACATCCGCTTCCCAATGGCCCACCGCGACACCCTGGTGCGCGAAGCCAAGGTGCGTGGCCTGCATTCGAGCTGGGTGTTCGCCATCACCCGCCAGGAAAGCGCGTTCATGGACGACGCCCGCTCCGGCGTCGGCGCCAGCGGCCTGATGCAGCTGATGCCCGGCACCGCCAAAGACACCGCGCGCAAGTTCAGCATCCCGCTGGCCTCCCCGGCCCAGGTGCTCGATCCGGATAAAAACATCCAGCTCGGCGCCGCTTACCTGAGCCAGGTACACAGCCAGTTCAACGGCAACCGCGTCCTCGCTTCCGCCGCCTACAACGCCGGCCCGGGCCGCGTGCGCCAGTGGCTGCGCGGCGCCGATCACCTGAGTTTCGACGTGTGGGTGGAAAGCATCCCGTTCGACGAAACCCGCCAGTACGTGCAGAACGTGCTGTCTTATTCGGTGATCTACGGGCAGAAGCTCAATTCGCCACAGCCGTTGGTGGACTGGCATGAGCGGTATTTCGACGATCAATAAAGCGTGACGCACACACAAAAATGCCCGCATCCTTCGATGCGGGCATTTTTTTGCGCGGTGATTTCAGTGCGCAGCCTGTTCCTCCACGCCATCACTGAACTGCAACGCCGCCAACCGCGCATACAGCGGGTTGCTCGCGATCAACTGCTGATGCGTGCCGATCGCCACCAGCTTGCCCTGGTCCATCACTGCGATCCGGTCCGCATGCTTCACCGTCGCCAGCCGATGCGCGATGACCAGCGTGGTGCGGCCCTGCATCAGTTGTGGCAGCGCCTGCTGGATCAGGTGTTCGCTCTGGGCGTCGAGGGCGCTGGTGGCTTCGTCCAGCAGCAGGATCGGCGCATCTACCAGCAACGCGCGGGCGATCGCCAGGCGTTGCCGTTGGCCGCCGGAGAGGCCCATGCCGCCGTCGCCGAGGTGGGTCTGGTAGCCATCGGGCATTTGCAGGATGAAGTCGTGGGCATGGGCAATCCGCGCCGCGGCTTCGACCTGCTCGCGAGTGGCGCTCGGGTTGCCGTAGCGGATGTTGTCTTCGACACTGCCAAAGAACAGCGCCGGGCTCTGGGACACCAGAGCAAAGTGGCGGCGCAGGTCCTGGGGGTCGAGTTCGGTCAGCGGCTGGCCTTCGAGCAGGATGCGGCCGTGCTGGGGATCATAGAAGCGCAGCAACAGGTCGAAAATCGTCGACTTGCCCGCGCCCGACGGGCCCACCAGCGCGAGGGTTTCGCCGGGGTTGATGGTCAGGTTCAAACCGTCGATGGCGTAAGTGTCCGGCCGCGACGGGTAGGAAAAGCGCAGGTCTTGCAGCTCCATGCGGCCGCTGACGCGTGGCGGTAATTGCACGCTGCCGGCGACGGGCGCCTGGATCTCGTTGTGCGACTGCAGCAACTCGCCGATCCGCTCTGCCGCCCCCGCGGCGCGCTGCAACTCGCCGAGCACTTCGCTCAAGGTGCCGACGGCGCTGCCGACGATCAGGCTGTAGAACACGAACGCGGCCAGTTCACCACCGGAAATGCGCCCGCTGATCACATCCATGCCGCCGACCCACAGCATCACCCCGACAGCGCCGAGCACCAGCATGATCACCAGGGTAATCAGCCAGGCGCGCTGGGCAATGCGCTTACGTGCGGTGCTGAAAGCGTCCTCGACGGTCACGGCAAAGCGTTGTTCGTCCTGCGCCTGGTGGTTATAGGCCTGCACGGTCTTGATCTGGCCGAGCGTCTCGGACACGTAGCTGCCGACGTCGGCGATACGGTCCTGGCTCAAGCGCGACAGGCTGCGCACGCGGCGGCCGAAAATCAGGATCGGCGCCAACACCAGCGGCAGCGCCACCACCACGATGCTGGTGAGCTTGGGGTTGGTGACAAACAGCAGCACGATGCCGCCGATGACCATCAACGCATTGCGCAGGAACAGCGACAGCGAGGAGCCGATCACCGATTGCAACAATGTGGTGTCGGTGGTCAGCCGCGACTGGATTTCCGAGCTGCGGTTGTTTTCATAGAAGCCCGGATGCAGGTAGATCAGGTGGTTGAACACCTGCCGACGAATGTCCGCCACCACCCGCTCGCCGATCCACGACACCAGGTAAAACCGCGCAAACGTGCCGACGGCCAGGCCCAGTACCAGGATCATGAACAGGCCGATGGATTGGTTGAGCAAGTGCGGCGACTGGGTCATGAAGCCCTGGTCCACCAACAGGCGAATGCCCTGGCCCATGGACAAGGTGATGCCGGCGGTGACGATCAGCGCCACCAGCGCGCCAAGCGCCTGCCAGCGATAGGGCGCAATGAAGCGGCTGGCCAGGCGAATTGCACGGCGTTGTCGGACTGAGAACATGGGGGGCATCACCTGATGAGGGGAGATCGGAACCTACAGACAACATTGGGGGAACTTGGGTAAATAACAATGAGTCGGGTTAATTATGCCCGCCCACTCTGCCCCCTAGAGGTTATCGGTCTAACACCCGGCTGGAAATTTGTAACGGTTTCTGGTGGACTGAGTATTCGAAGCGATGATCTTGCAAGGAGTTGTAACAGCTCGGTCACGCGGGGGGGTTAAAGTTGGTACACAACCTGATGAGGAGACAGGCCATGACCTTGCAAAACAGCAGCGATGCCAAGATTGAAGTAATCCGCCAACCGCAATACCTGCCTTGCTCCGTCATCGACGCCCAAGGCCGCGAAGTGCAGATTACCGAAGACATGATCCAGCAAGCGTGCCGCGAGCTGGAACAGCGACTGGTCAAGCCTGCCCAGCAAGGCTGAAGCGCCCACGCTCTTTCAGAACCGGCCTTGATGGCCGGTTTTTTTGTGACCTCGTTCCTACAGCAGTTCAGCGCCCAATGCCTCGACGATGCCAGACAACAGCGCCGATTGCCCATGGATACGCACCTTCAAGCCATCGATCTCACGGCGCTCCGGATAGTGCTTGCGCAGCAGATCGAACGCCTTGCGTTGCTCGTCCACCGTTCCCACGAGGCTGCGACGGAAATCCGCATCGTCGCGACGCGGGTCGTACACGCTGCGGCATAACGTCGCCAGCGCCCAGGCGGGGTCGGTAGACGCATTCAAGTGGACCTCGGCCAGCCACGGCGGCGGCAGCAAATCACTCAGTTCAATCGCCGGCGCCTGGCCCAGATGCGCGCAGAACGCCTGGTAGATCTGCGCCGTGCCGCGCTGCTTGCCGTCCAGGCTGTAACCGGCGATGTGCGGAGTGGCCAGCACGCAGAGGTCGGCCAGGTCGACATCCACTTCGGGCTCGCCTTCCCACACATCCAGCACCGCTTGCAGGTCTTCACGCGAAAGCAGCACGTCGCGCAGGGCGGCGTTGTCCACCACCGGGCCACGGCTGGCGTTGATCAGCCAGGCACCGGGCTTGAGGCGGTTGAGGCGCTCGCGGTCGAACAAGTGCCAGGTGGAGCCGTTGCCGGACTTGGTCAACGGCGTGTGCAGGCTGATCACGTCGCATTGCTCGATGATCTGCTCCAGGCTGACGTAGTCACCGTCTTCGGCGATCTGCCGCGGCGGGTCGCAGACCAGCACGTTCCAGCCCAGGCCCTTGAGCACCTTGACCAAACGCCCGCCCACTTCACCGGCGCCGACGACACCGTAAGTCCGCTGGTTGAGGTCGGCGCCCTCGATCTCGGCCAGGGTCTGCAAGCTGCCCAGCACGTAGTCCACCACGCCACGGGCATTGCAGCCGGGCGCGCTGGACCATTGAATGCCGGCACGCTGGAAATAGTCGAGGTCCAAATGATCGGTGCCGATGGTGCAGGTGCCGACAAAGCGCACCTTGGAACCTTCGAGCAAGGCCCGGTTGACGTTGGTCACCGAGCGCACCAGCAGCACATCGGCCTGCTCGACGGTGGCGCGGTCAATAGAACGGCCGGGCACCCGGCGTATTTCGCCAAATCCTTGGAAGAAAGCATCGAGCAGCGGAATATTTTCGTCGGCAACAATCAGCATGGCAGGCTCCTTTGGCGGAACAGCAGTGTACAGGGATGCGATCGGTGTTCCACCGCAGATCGAAGGTGGACGCTGCGGCGCCTGGAAGATCGCTTACAAATAGCTAACACAGGTTTTTTCCTGACCGCTGCGTCAACGCGTAGAATCCGCCGTCCTGCGCTCTTCTTTGGACATCTGCACGTGAACACCGCCACCGCCACCCTCACCCGTCCCGCCCGCATCAGCCGGGAAGTGCGCGGCCTGCTGACACTTGCCGTGCCGATCATGATCGGCCAACTGGCAACCACCGCGATGAGCTTCGTCGATGCGGTGATGGCCGGGCGCGTCAGCCCGCAGGACCTGGCGGCGGTGGGCCTGGGCAATTCGATCTGGATTCCGGTGTACCTGCTGATGACCGGCACCTTGCTGGCCACCACGCCGAAAGTCGCCCAGCGCTATGGCGCCGGTCACTACAGCGAGATCGGGCCGCTGGTACGCCAATCCCTGTGGCTGGCGGTGGTGGTCGGCATCATCGCGTCACTGCTGCTGCTCAGCGCCGAACCGATCCTGCACGCGATGAAGGTTGAACCCGACCTGATCGAACCGTCCATGGGCTACCTGCACGGCATCGCCGCAGGCATGCCGGCCGTTGCCCTGTATTACGTGTTGCGTTGTTTCAGCGACGGCCTGGGCCGCACACGCCCGAGCATGGTCCTGGGCCTGTGCGGGTTGGCGCTGAATATCCCGCTGAACTACATCTTCATCTATGGCCATTTCGGCGTGCCGGCCATGGGCGGCGTGGGCTGCGGCTGGGCCACGGGCATTGTGATGTGGGTGATGATGCTCGGCCTGGCGGGCTGGACGCGCTGGGGGCCGGCGTACCAGAGCAGCGAACTGTTCAAGCGTTTCGATTGGCCGCAATGGGCGGTGATCAAGCGCGTATTGGGCATCGGCCTGCCGATCGGCATCGCGATCTTTGCCGAATCGAGCATCTTCGCGGTGATCGCCCTGCTGATCGGCAGCTTGGGCGCCACGGTGGTCTCCGGCCATCAGATCGCCCTGAACGTCAGTTCCCTGGTGTTCATGATCCCCTACTCCCTGAGCACGGCCGTCACCGTGCGCGTCGGCCAGGCCCTCGGCCGTGGCCTGCCGCGTGAAGCGCGCTTCGCTGCCGGGGTCGGCATGGGCACGGCGCTGGCGTATGCCTGCCTGTCCTGCAGCCTGATGCTGGTGTTCCGCGAGCAGATCGCGGCGATCTACACCCCGGACCCGGTGGTGATCCACCTGGCGTCGACGCTGATCGTGTTTTCCGCGCTGTTCCAGTTTTCCGACTCGATCCAGGTCACCGCCGCCGGGGCCTTGCGCGGTTATCAAGACACCCGCGTGACCATGGTGCTGACCCTGTTCGCCTACTGGGGCGTGGGGTTGCCGGTGGGTTACGCCCTGGGGCTGACCGACTGGCTGGGCGCGGCGAGCGGCCCCAGCGGTTTGTGGCAGGGGCTGATCGTGGGCCTGAGCTGCGCGGCGGGGATGTTGCTGGTGCGCCTGGCGCGCAGCGCACGCCGACGCATTCGCCGGGACAAGGTGCGGGGTTAAGCAGCACACACCCGCGCTTGCTCGCGAAGGTCGCCAGCGATAACGCAGCTTGCCTGGTTTGACGTGGCGCTCTCGGGGTCTTCGCGAGCAAGCTCGCTCCTACAGGAATCGGCGGCTTAGTTTTCGCGAGCAAGCTCGCTCCTACAGGAATCGGGGGCTTAGTCGAGCTTCTTGCGGATCCAGTACAGGTACGTACCGGCCTGTTCCTGCTGAGCCACCAGTTCATGGTCAAGGAACACGCAGAACTTGGGAATGTCGCGGCGGGTCGACGGGTCGGTCGCGATCACCTTGAGCAGGCCGCCAGGCGGCAGGTCACGGATGTGCTGGTGCAGCATCATCACCGGCTCCGGGCAGTTCAGGCCGGTAGCGTCGAGGGTGCCGTCGACGGCAGTGTCGGTCATATCGCTCATTGATTACTCCTACGGCAGGCGCTCAGTTTAACGGGCCTTGGTTTTCTTCACATCCACCAGCCGACGCAAGTGGCAGGTCACTTCCTCACGGTCGTGGTACAGCTGCTTACAGCCGATTTCCACACGAATACCGCGCGCCTTGAAGCCGTCTTCGATGCGCTCGAGCAAACGCTTGACCTCGGCGTAACGCTGCTTCATCGGCAGTTTCAGGTTGACCACCGCTTCACGGCAATAGCCTTCGCCGATCCAGGTTTCCAGCAAGGCGGCGTTGCGAGCCGGTTTTTCGACGATGTCGCACACCATCCAGTCCACCGGCTGCTTGGGCACGAAGGTGAAACCGTCGGCCATCAAGTGTTGCACCAGGCCGGTGTCCATCAGGCTTTCGGCCATGGGGCCGTTGTCGATGGCGGTCACCAGCATGCCCCGGTTGACCAGTTGCCAGGTCCAGCCGCCCGGAGCCGCGCCCAGGTCGACGCCGGTCATGTCGCCGTGCAGGCGCTCGTCCCACTGGTCGCGGGGGATGAAGTGGTGCCAGGCCTCTTCCAGCTTCAGGGTCGAGCGGCTGGGCGCATCGCGGGGGAATTTCAGGCGCGGGATGCCCATCGGCCACATCGCCGAGTTATTCGACTCGGCCAGGCCCATGAACACTTCGCGGCCGCTCTTGAAGGTCAGCAGCAGGCGCGGCTTGCTCGGGTCGTCCACCAGCTTGCCGGCGTTCAGCAGGGCTTTGCGCAGGTGAACTTCGAATTTCTTGCAGAAGTTCGACAGCTCCTTGCCGTCGTTGGTGTCGACCATCTCCAGCCACAGGCTGCCGCACACCGGGAATTCGCGCAGGTGCGCGAGGATCACGCTGATGCGGTCGGTTTCCGGCAGGTCGATGAACACCCCGCGCGCCCACTGCCGCGGGAAGATCAGCTCGGCAAAACGCTGGCCGTGCATCAGGCGCCGGGCACCGTCTTCCTCGGTGCAGACAAATTCGGCGCAGGCGCTGCCGGTCTTGGCCTTGGCGTAGCCGGAAACGTTCAGGCGCGCGGCGTGTTCCGCGATCTCGGAACAGACCTCGCCTTCAAAACCCGGGCGGCAGTGCATAAAAAGGGTGTTCATCGACTCTCCTGGCGACCCAACGGACTTGCGCTATCGCAATGTCTGTCATGAAAACGCGCGCATGATAACTGACTTCGGAACCTTGGATCTGTCCATAGAGTCCAGTAATTAGCCAGCTACTGAAAACAGGGCTAGTTTGATAGTTCTGTTCGTCCCGTCAGGTCCGTAGCCGTGCGGACCATAAGGAGTCATGTAATGTCATCCCTTGATAGCCTGAGAACCCTTAAAACCCTGCAAATCGACGACAAGACTTATCACTATTTCAGCTTGCCCGAAGCCGCCAAGCGCCTGGGTGACCTGGATAAGCTGCCGATGTCTCTCAAAGTACTGCTGGAAAACCTGTTGCGCTGGGAAGACAACAAAACTGTCACCGGCGCCGACCTCAAGGCCATCGCCGCCTGGCTCAAAGAGCGCCAGTCCGACCGCGAGATCCAGTACCGCCCGGCCCGCGTGCTGATGCAAGACTTTACCGGGGTGCCCGCCGTGGTCGACCTGGCTGCCATGCGCGCCGCCGTGGCCAAGGCCGGTGGCGACCCGCAGCGCATCAACCCGCTGTCGCCGGTGGACCTGGTGATCGACCACTCGGTGATGGTCGACAAGTTCGGCACCACCGCCGCGTTCGGGCAAAACGTCGACATCGAAATGCAGCGCAACGGCGAACGCTACGCCTTCCTGCGCTGGGGCCAGAGCGCCTTCGACAACTTCAGCGTGGTGCCGCCGGGCACCGGCATCTGTCACCAGGTCAACCTCGAATACCTCGGCCGCACCGTGTGGACCAAAGACGAAGACGGCCGCACCTATGCGTTCCCCGACACCCTGGTCGGCACCGATTCCCACACCACCATGATCAACGGCCTCGGCGTGCTTGGCTGGGGCGTGGGCGGGATCGAAGCGGAAGCGGCGATGCTCGGCCAGCCGGTGTCGATGCTGATTCCGGAAGTGATCGGCTTCAAGCTCACCGGCAAATTGAAAGAAGGCATCACCGCCACCGACCTGGTGCTGACCGTCACCCAGATGCTGCGCAAGAAAGGCGTGGTCGGCAAATTCGTCGAGTTCTACGGCGACGGCCTGGCCGACCTGCCCCTGGCAGACCGCGCCACCATCGCCAACATGGCCCCGGAATACGGCGCCACCTGCGGCTTTTTCCCGGTGGATGAGGTGACCCTGGACTACCTGCGCCTGTCCGGTCGCCCGGCGCAGACCGTCAAACTGGTCGAGGCCTACACCAAGGCCCAAGGCCTGTGGCGCAACGCCGGCCAGGAGCCGGTGTTCACCGACAGCCTGGCCCTGGACATGGGCAGCGTCGAAGCCAGCCTCGCCGGGCCGAAACGCCCGCAGGACCGCGTGTCGCTGCCGAATGTCGGCCAGGCGTTCAGTGACTTCCTCGACCTGCAATTCAAACCGACCAACAAGGAAGAAGGCCGCCTGGAAAGCGAAGGCGGCGGCGGTGTGGCCGTGGGCAATGCCGATCTGGTGGGCGAAACCGATTACGAGTACGACGGCCAGACCTATCGTCTGAAAAATGGCGCCGTGGTGATCGCCGCGATCACCTCCTGCACCAACACCTCCAACCCCAGCGTGATGATGGCGGCCGGGCTGGTGGCGAAAAAGGCCGTGGAAAAAGGCCTGACCCGCAAACCCTGGGTAAAAACCTCCCTGGCCCCCGGCTCCAAAGTGGTCACCGACTACTACAAGGCGGCCGGCCTCACCCAATACCTGGACAAGCTCGGTTTTGACCTGGTGGGTTATGGCTGCACCACCTGCATCGGCAACTCCGGCCCGTTGCCCGAGCCGATTGAAAAAGCCATCCAGAAAGCCGACCTGGCCGTGGCGTCGGTGCTGTCCGGCAACCGCAACTTCGAAGGCCGCGTCCACCCGCTGGTGAAAACCAACTGGCTGGCCTCGCCGCCGCTGGTGGTGGCGTATGCGTTGGCCGGTACGGTACGCATCGATATCAGCCGCGAACCGTTGGGCAACGATCAACACGGCAATCCGGTCTACCTCAAGGACATCTGGCCAAGCAGCCAGGAGATTGCCGACGCGGTCGCCCAGGTCAGCACCGGTATGTTCCACAAGGAATACGCCGAGGTGTTCGCCGGCGACGCACAGTGGCAAGCCATCGAAGTGCCGCAGGCCGCGACCTACGTGTGGCAGAAGGATTCCACCTACATCCAGCATCCACCGTTCTTCGACGACATCGCCGGGCCGCTGCCAGTGATCAAGGACATCCACGGCGCCAACGTCCTGGCCCTGCTGGGCGATTCGGTGACCACCGACCACATCTCCCCCGCCGGCAACATCAAGGCCGACAGCCCGGCCGGCCATTACCTGCGCGAACAAGGCGTGGAACCGCGCGACTTCAACTCCTACGGCTCACGCCGCGGCAACCATGAAGTGATGATGCGCGGCACCTTCGCCAATATCCGTATCCGCAATGAAATGCTCGGCGGCGAGGAAGGCGGCAACACGCTGTATGTGCCCACCGGCGAGAAAATGCCGATCTACGACGCCGCCATGAAGTACCAGGCCACCGGCACGCCGCTGGTGGTGGTCGCCGGCCAGGAATACGGCACCGGCTCGAGCCGCGACTGGGCGGCCAAGGGTACTAATCTGCTAGGGGTCAAGGCAGTGATCGCCGAAAGCTTCGAGCGCATTCACCGTTCCAACCTGGTGGGCATGGGCGTGCTGCCGTTGCAGTTCAAGCTGGACCAGAACCGCAAGGCGCTCAAACTCACCGGTAAGGAGAAGATCGACATCCTGGGCCTCAGCGACGCGCAGATCGTGCCGCGCATGAACCTGACCCTGGTGACTACCCGCGAGGATGGCAGCAGCGAGAAGATCGACGTGCTGTGCCGGATCGATACCCTCAATGAAGTGGAATACTTCAAAGCGGGCGGCATCCTGCACTATGTGCTGCGCCAGTTGATCGCGTCATAAGGCGATCTCAAAAGCAATGGAGGTCCAATGTGGGAGGGGGCTTGCCCCCGATAGCGGTGTGTCAGTCATCAGATGTATCGACTGATCCACCGCCATCGGGGGCAAGCCCCCTCCCACAGTTTTGACCGCATTTAAAACTTCAAGTCAGCCGAAGAGCCACTTCCACAGCAGTACCAAGACGACAACCGCCAGCACCGGCCGCGCAATGCGGTAGGCCTTGGGATGCTTGCGCTTCCACTGCTTGACCACGCTGCTGATCTTGTCGCTGAACGACTTGCTCCAGGCATAAGCCTGGTTGATGCCGCCGACGCGTTCGTCGTCCAGGTTCTGCGGCGCGGTGGCGCGGCCCAGTTGCGCGCTGACCCAGCGGTTGATGCGGGTCATCAGCGGATTGCTCAGCGGGCGCTCGATGTCGCAGAACAGGATCACGCGGGTCTTTTCCGTCTCGTTCTTCACCCAGTGTACGTAGGTCTCGTCGAACATCACGTCTTCACCGTCGCGCCAGGCGTACTCCTGGCCGTCGACGAAAATGCGGCAGTCGTCAGAGTTCGGCGTGGACAGGCCCAGGTGATAACGCAGGGAACCGGCAAACGGGTCGCGGTGCGGGTTGAGGTGACTGCCGCCCGGCAACAGCGCGAACATCGCGCCCTTGACGTTGGGGATGCTGCTGACCAGAGCCACGGTTTTCGGGCACAGGGCCTCGGCCGAGGGCAGCGGTTTGTCGTACCACTTGAGGTAGAAACGCTTCCAGCCCTTCTTGAAGAACGAGCCGAAGCCGGCGTCGTTATTCTTTTCGGCGGCGCGGATGTAACCCTCGTCGAACAGGTGCATGGCCTCTTCGCGGATCACTTCCCAGTTGTCCTTGAGCACGTCCAGTTCCGGGAACTTGCTGCGGTCCAGGTACGGCTTGGACGGCACGGCCGAGAACAGGTACATCAAGGCGTTATACGGGGCAAACAGCGCCGAGTGGTTGACGAACTGGCGCAACATCGGCAAACGGGCCTTGCCGCGCAGGTGTACGTACAGCGTGCTGCCGATAAACACCAGCAACACCGACAGTTTGGCGGCCAAAGAAAAGGTCATGCAGCAACTCCTGGAAATAAGCGCCTGGCCAACAACCTCCCGTCGAGGGGAAACCAGGCGTAGCAGCCGGCCATGATAAACACTCCGGACCTCGGGAAAAACCCGCGCAGTCCAACAATCAGCGTTTAAAACGGCGCGAGGGTAGGCCAATTATGCATAAGGCCCCCGCTCACACGCTGATTTGCATCAAGCCTGGTTTTCTTGATCGGTAAACAAATCACTGAACAGCATGCTCGACAGGTAGCGCTCGCCGGAGTCCGGCAGGATCACCACGATGGTCTTGCCCTGCATCTCCGGCTTCTCGGCCAGGCGCACGGCGACCGCCATCGCCGCGCCGCAGGAGATCCCGCACAGAATCCCCTCTTCCCGCATCAGGCGCAGGGCCATGGCCTTGGATTCGTCGTCGCTCACCAGTTCCACGCGGTCGACCATCGACAGGTCGAGGTTCTTCGGCACGAACCCGGCGCCGATGCCCTGGATCTTGTGCGGGCTCGGCTTGATCTCTTCACCGGCCAGCGCCTGGGTGATCACCGGCGAGACGATCGGCTCGACGGCCACCGACAGAATCGGCTTGCCCGCAGTGTTCTTGATATAGCGCGACACCCCGGTAATGGTGCCGCCGGTGCCCACGCCCGCCACCAACACGTCGACGGCGCCGTCGGTGTCGTTCCAGATTTCCGGGCCGGTGGTTTTTTCGTGGATCGCCGGGTTGGCCGGGTTTTCGAACTGCGCCGGCATGTAGTAGGTGGCCGGGTCGCTGGCGAGGATTTCCGCGGCTTTGTCGATTGCGCCCTTCATGCCCTTGGCTGGTTCGGTCAGCACCAGCTCGGCGCCCAGGGCCTTGAGCACTTTGCGGCGCTCGATGCTCATCGACGCAGGCATGGTCAGCACCAGTTTGTAGCCACGGGCCGCGGCGACGAACGCCAGGCCGATGCCGGTGTTGCCCGAGGTCGGTTCGACAATGGTCATGCCCGGCTTGAGTTTGCCGGTGCTTTCCGCGTCCCAGATCATGTTCGCGCCAATGCGACACTTCACCGAATAACCCGGGTTACGCCCTTCGATCTTGGCCAGGATGGTCACGCCACGCGGTGCGATGCGGTTGATCTGAACCAGAGGCGTGTTACCGATGGAGTGCGCGTTGTCTGCAAAAATGCGGCTCATGACGGGTCCTTGAGGCGGCTTGAAGAAAGCCCCAAGGGTATGCCTCGTCTTCCAAAGCGTCCAGTCAGAGGAACGTCGGAGACATCGCAATAGTCAATCTCCTACAAGCCCGCAGAACAGCCCCGGGAACGACCATGCCTTCGATCGACTGAGCGCACGCGTGACTGGTCATTCAGAGACTGAATAACCCGTCTGCGTTCACAGTCGCCGGGGCCGCACGGTATAGTCGGGCATTGATGAATTCGAGGAATGACCGATGAAGTTCGAAGGCACCCAGGCCTACGTTGCCACCGATGACCTGAAACTGGCCGTCAACGCGGCCATCACCCTGGAGCGGCCGCTGCTGGTCAAGGGCGAGCCGGGCACCGGCAAGACCATGCTCGCCGAGCAGTTGGCCGAATCCTTCGGCGCCAAGCTGATCACCTGGCACATCAAGTCCACCACCAAGGCCCACCAGGGCCTGTACGAGTACGATGCGGTCAGCCGCCTGCGCGACTCGCAGTTGGGCGTGGACAAGGTGCATGACGTGCGCAACTACCTGAAGAAGGGCAAGCTCTGGGAAGCCTTCGAGGCCGAGGAACGGGTGATCCTGCTGATCGACGAAATCGACAAGGCCGACATCGAGTTCCCCAACGACCTGCTGCAAGAACTCGACAAGATGGAGTTCTACGTCTACGAAATCGACGAGACCATCAAGGCCAAGAAACGCCCGATCATCATCATTACCTCCAACAATGAAAAAGAACTGCCGGATGCGTTC
Source organism: Pseudomonas sp. K8 (assembly GCF_014889455.1). Classification (NCBI taxonomy): domain Bacteria; kingdom Pseudomonadati; phylum Pseudomonadota; class Gammaproteobacteria; order Pseudomonadales; family Pseudomonadaceae; genus Pseudomonas; species Pseudomonas sp. K8. The sequence continues at coordinate 80,656 of NZ_VJWO01000019.1, read as the reverse complement.
CTGCGCCGCTGCTTCTTCCATTACATCGCCTTCCCCGACCGCGCCACCCTGCAAAAGATCGTCGACGTGCATTACCCCGACATCAAGAAAGACCTGGTCAGCGAAGCGCTGGACGTGTTCTTCGACGTGCGCAAAGTGCCGGGCCTGAAGAAAAAGCCCTCCACCTCCGAACTGGTCGACTGGCTCAAGCTGCTGATGGCCGACAATATCGGCGAAGCGGTACTGCGCGAACGCGACCCGACCAAGGCCATCCCGCCCCTGGCCGGTGCGCTGGTGAAGAACGAGCAGGACGTGCAATTGCTCGAACGCCTGGCGTTCATGAGCCGTCGCGGTAACCGATAAGGGCGCCTGCCATGTTGCTCAACCTGTTCAATGAAATGCGTGCAGCCAAGGTGCCGGTGTCGGTGCGCGAGCTGCTCGACCTGATCAACGCCCTGAAACAGCGGGTGATCTTCGCCGACATGGACGAGTTCTACTACTTGGCCCGGGCGATCCTGGTCAAGGACGAACGCCATTTCGACAAGTTCGACCGCGCCTTCAGCGCCTATTTCAACGGTCTGGAAAAGCTCGACGACCACCTGCAGGCGCTGATCCCCGAAGACTGGCTGCGCAAGGAATTCGAACGCTCGCTGAGCGACGAAGAACGCGCGCAGATCCAGTCCCTCGGCGGCCTGGACAAGTTGATCGAAGAGTTCAAGAAACGCCTGGAAGAACAGAAAGAGCGCCACGCCGGCGGCAACAAGTGGATCGGCACCGGCGGCACCAGCCCGTTCGGCTCCGGCGGCTACAACCCGGAAGGCATCCGCGTCGGCGATGCGGGCAAGCGCCAGGGCAAGGCGGTGAAAGTCTGGGACCAGCGCGAGTACAAGAACCTCGACGATCAGGTGGAACTGGGCACGCGCAACATCAAGATCGCCCTGCGCCGCCTGCGCAAGTTCGCGCGCCAGGGTGCGGCGGAAGAGCTGGACATCGACGGCACCATCGACCACACCGCCCGCGATGCCGGCTTGCTGAATATCCAGATGCGCCCGGAACGGCGCAACACCATCAAGCTGCTGTTGCTGTTCGACATCGGCGGCTCGATGGACGCCCATGTGAAGATCTGCGAAGAACTGTTCTCCGCCTGCAAGACCGAGTTCAAGCACCTGGAATACTTCTACTTCCACAACTTCGTGTACGAGTCGGTGTGGAAGAACAACCAGCGCCGCACGTCGGAGCGCACCTCCACCCAGGACTTGCTGCACAAATATGGCGCCGATTACAAAGTGATCTTTATCGGCGATGCCTCGATGGCGCCGTATGAAATCACCCAGGCCGGCGGCAGCGTCGAGCATTGGAACGAGGAGCCGGGGTATGTGTGGATGCAGCGCTTCATGGCCAAGTACAAGAAGCTGATCTGGATAAACCCGTATCCGAAGGACACCTGGGGCTATACGGCGTCGACCGGGATCGTGCGGGAGTTGGTCGAAGACCAGATGTATCCGCTGACCTTGCGCGGGCTCGAAGAAGGCATGCGGTTCCTTTCCAAGTAACCCGATATCTCCCATAGGCGTGGCGTCACTGGCACTTCAACGCCTCGCGAATGCGCTGCACGGAAGCCACCGAACTGGCGTTATCGCCATGCACACACAAGGTATTGGCCCGCAGGACCAAGGGGCTGCCATCGCTGGCGGTCAAGGGTTCGCCACGGGAAATGGTCAGGGATTGCTGGATGATGGCTTCGGTATCGTGGTGTACCGCGCCGGGCAATTGGCGGGAAACCAGGTGCCCCTTGTTGTCGTAGGCACGGTCGGCGAACGCCTCGAACCACAAGATCACACCGTATTCGTCGCCCAGCGCCTGGGCCGCACGGTTGTCGCGGGTGGCCAGCAGCATCAGCGGCAGTTCGCCGTAAGCGGCAACGGCCTGGATCACCGCACGCAACTGCGCGGGGTTGGCCATCATGTCGTTGTACATCGCGCCATGGGGTTTGACGTAGCTGACCCGTCCGCCCTGGGCGCGGCAAATGCCGTCGAGCGCGCCGATCTGGTAGTGCAACAGGTCTTGGATTTCTTCGGGCGTGTAGGCCATGGAACGGCGGCCGAAACCTTGCAGGTCCTGATACGCCGGGTGCGCCCCGACCAGCACGCCATGCTTGAGCGCCAGGCCGACGGTCTTGCGCATGATGCTCGGGTCGCCGGCATGGAAGCCACAGGCTACGTTGGCGCAATCAATGAACGGCATGACCTCAGCGTCCAGACCCAGGTTCCAGTTGCCATAGCTTTCGCCGATGTCGCAATTCAATAGCAGACGGCTCACGCTGAGTGCTCCTGTAGGCTTTGTTTTTTTGTAGTGTGGGATCTTTTACACAAGACTCGCAACTTATCCCACCGTCCCAGCGACACTTATCGTGAAACGGCGCGATTTTTGGCGTGTGTCCGGGACGGTGTCCACCCCATAAAGGTCGACCCCATGAAGTTGAAGGAACGCGATTAAAACGGTGGGAGCAAGCCCCCTCCCACCATTACAGGCCTTTCTACAGCCCTTTCAAATCACGCTCTTCGATCGGCCGGCTCTGGCGCAGGCGCTTGCCGCCCAGCACCACCCAGTCGATCAAGCGGAACAGGCACTCCAGGCCGAACGACAACAACATCGCCCCGCCCAGGCCCCAGCCCATGGCTTCGGGGGTCAGCAGGATCTGGTAGCTGTAGCCGTTCCAGGTTTCCAGGCGGATCGCCGGGTCGGCCGCGACCGCTACCTGCAATGCGCGAATGTACCAGGGGCCTTGCATGGCCTGGAATTGCTTGTCCAGCGCCAACTGGCGATCCAACAACGTGCCGAGGCTGTTGGCATCGCTGCGAAACACCGGGTCGTCGCTGGCGCGGTAGTGGGCGACCAGGGCCTGCAGGTCGCCGTTGAAGAACTGTTGCGCGGTGGATTCAAAGCCGCGCAGGCCGGTCTGGGCCTCGATCAGGTGGGCTTCGACGCGCTTGGCGTAGTCATTGATGAACCCCGGCACTTGCACACCGACCAACAAGCCAATGGCAAACAACACCAACCGCAGATAGCTGAGCAACATAGTCGACTTCCTTACTCGGTAATGCCCTGGCTGACGCATTCACCGCGCCGCCACAGGCTCCACTGGCCCGGTTCGTAGCGGGTCCAGTTTTCGTTGTCGGTCAGGGGTTCGGTGGCGATCACCGTTACCACATCGTTGGGCGTGGTTTCGGCCTGGAAATCGACGATCACGTCGACATCTTTCAAACGTGCCGGGCCGAACGGAGCACGCCGGGTGATCTGGGCCAATTTGGTCGTGCAGTAGCAGAACAACCAATCGCCGTCGCTGAGCAGGCAGTTGAACACGCCTTTGCTGCGGTATTCGGTGCAGGCGGCGATCAGGTCCGGCAGCATCTGTTCGATCTCCACCGGCTCCGGGAACGCCTCGCGGACGCGGTTGAGCAGGTCGCAGAACGCCGCTTCGCTGTCGGTGTCGCCCACCGGCCGGTAAAACGTGGCGCGCGGGGTGAAGTCGGCCAATTGGCCGTTGTGTGCAAAGCACCAGTTACGCCCCCACAGCTCGCGCACGAACGGGTGGGTATTGGACAGACACACCTTGCCCACGTTGGCCTGGCGGATATGGCCAATCACCACTTCACTTTTGATGGGATAACGCTGCACCAGCCGCGCGACTTCCGATTCGCTGCTCGCGGCCGGGTCCTGGAACAGGCGCAGGCCACGACCTTCATAGAACGCGATGCCCCAACCATCGCGGTGGGGGCCGGTACGCCCACCGCGCTGCATCAGCCCGGTAAAGCTGAACACGATATCGGTGGGGACGTTGGCACTCATGCCCAATAATTCACACATGCCAGGGCTCTCGCTGCAGGGCAGACAACGTTAAAGGCGCGGCTCGACCCGCATACCGCCCACAGGCGCCGGGCGACGGAACGGCTCGTCATCGTCTTCGGGCTCGGCGGCCAAGGCGGCATCAGCGGCGGCCTTGCGCTCACGGCGGGCATTGGCGGCGCGCTCGATGGGCCAGCGGATCAACACAAACACGAGGTACACACCAAAGGCGATCATCGTGTACATGAACAAGTCGGAGACGGCCCGCCAGGCGTTGTTGCCGACCTTGAGCACCAGGTCCAGCGCAGTAATCGCCACGGCCGGCGCGAACTGGGTCTTGACCGGGTCGACGATGGTCGGGCTCAACAGCAGCACGGCCATCAGCAATTGCAGTGGCTCGCGCAACCAGCGCCAGATCCAGCGGGTCATGCGCCACCACACCAACAGGCAGCCCAAAGCGGCGAAGGCGTAAAGGCCCCAAGCGGTCAGATAATCGTTCTCGGTCATGGTGTCCATGGCAAGGTAGGCAAACAGGCCGCTATGATAACGGCTTTTGCGTGTCGCGGCTGCAATGCCTGCCACCATCCGCCAGACAGAGAGTGCTCCATGCCGCCATCGACCCCCATCACTGCCGCCCCGATTGCCCGCAAGGCCCCAGGCCAGGACCCTTACGCCTGGCTGCAAGTACGTGACAGCGCAGAAGTGATGGATTACCTGAAAGCCGAAAACGCCTGGCAGGAAGCCCAACTCGCCGGGCAACAGGCGCTGCGTGAAACCCTGTTCGAAGAGATCAAGGGCCGTATCCTCGAAACCGACCTGTCGCTGCCCTCCCCCTGGGGCCCGTACCTGTATTACACGCGCACCACCGCCGGCGACGAATACGCCCGCCACTACCGCTGCCGGCGCCCGGCCGACGACAGCAACCAGGTGGATGACAGCAGCGAGGAGCTGTTGCTCGACCCCAACGTGCTGGCCAACGGCGGCTTTTTCTCCCTCGGTGCGTTCAGCATCAGCCCCGACCATCAGCGCCTGGCCTACAGCCTCGATACCAATGGCGAAGAGATCTACACCCTATATGTGAAGGAATTGGCCACCAACAAAGTCAGCGAACTGGCGTTCGATAACTGCGACGGCAGCATGACCTGGGCCAATGACAGCCTGACCCTGTTTTTCGGCGAACTGGACGATACCCATCGTCCGCACAAACTCTACCGCTATCGCCTGGACGGCACCGCCGCGCAGGAAGTGTTCCACGAGACCGACGGGCGTTTCTTCCTGCACTGCTACCGTTCCAGCTCCGAGCGCCAGTTGCTGGTGGCCCTGGGCAGCAAGACCACCAGTGAAATCTGGGCGCTGGACGCCGACCAGCCGCACCTGGACTTCACCTGCCTGGCGCCACGGGTCGAAGACCACGAGTACGACGTCGACCACGGCCAGCTCGACGGCGCGTGGACCTGGTTCATCCGCAGCAACCGCGACGGCATCAACTACGCCCTGTTCGTCGCCGCCGACACCGGCCGCGTGCCGACCCAGGCCGACTGGAAAAACCTGATCCCCCACAGCGATGAGGTGATGCTCGACGGCGTGAGCCTGAATGCCGGCGCCATGACCTTGAGCCTGCGCATAGGCGGCCTGCCGGTCATCGAAGTGCATCCCCAGGGTCTACCGACCTATCGTGTGGAATTGCCTGACGCTGCCTACAGCCTCTACGTACAAAACAGCCTGGAATTCCCCAGCGACAAGATCCGCCTGCGCTATGAAGCCCTGAACCGTCCGGCCCAGGTGCGCCAGTTGGAACTGGCCAGCGGCGCGCAACAGGTGCTCAAGGAAACGCCGGTACTCGGCGTCTTCAACGCCGACGATTACGTCAGCCAGCGTTTGTGGGCAACCTCCGCCGATGGTACCCAGGTGCCGATCAGCCTGGTGGTCAAGCGCGACCAGCTTGGCAAACCGACGCCGCTGTACCTCTACGGCTATGGCGCCTACGGCCAGAGCCTCGATCCGTGGTTCTCCCACGCGCGCCTGAGCCTGCTGGACCGTGGCGTCGCGTTTGCCATTGCGCATGTACGCGGCGGCGGCGAGCTGGGCGAAGCCTGGTATCGCAATGGCAAACAAGAACACAAGCAGAACACGTTCAGCGACTTTATCGCCTGTGCCGAACACCTGATCGCACAGGGTTTGACCTGCGCCAAACAGCTGGTGATCAGCGGCGGCAGTGCCGGTGGCCTGTTGATCGGCGCGGTGCTCAACCAGCGTCCGGAACTGTTCCAGGCGGCGATTGCCGAAGTGCCGTTCGTCGACGTGCTCAACACCATGCTCGACCCCGACCTGCCGCTGACCGTCACCGAGTACGACGAGTGGGGCAACCCGCAGGAGCCCGAGGTCTATGCGCGCATCAAGGCGTATGCGCCGTATGAGAACGTGCGCGCCCAGGCCTACCCGGCCCTGCTGGTGATCGCCGGCTACAACGACAGCCGCGTGCAATACTGGGAAGCGGCCAAGTGGGTGGCCAAGCTGCGCGACACCAAGACGGACGACAACCTGCTGCTGCTCAAGACCGAACTGGGGGCCGGCCATGGCGGCATGAGCGGGCGTTACCAGGGATTACGTGACGTAGCGCTCGAATATGCATTTGTGTTCAAGGCGCTGGGGCTGGTTTAGCGGTCCTGTCTGAACGCTGGAGCGCTCGACGCGGTTAACCGCCGGGTGTCTTCGGTTTGCTGTCGTTCGGTGGCACGCCGGGGACCGTCTGGTCCTTCGGTGGCGCAGGTAACACAATAGGCACCAGCGGCGGCGAGCCGTTCGTCTTGGGCACCGCCGGCGGAGTGACTTGCGGATACAGCGTCGGGGTGGGGGTGCCCGGCGCGCCTGGGGTTGGCGCCGGCGCGACCGGTACGGTTTGCAACTCCTGAGCCTGCGCCACACCCAATGTGAGCGCGCCCAACACAATGACCGTTAGAATGCTGCACTTCATCGATGGCTCCATGGCCTGACCGGAATGTCGTAAGGCTACTCCCAACCGCGCAAGAATGCCCTTCCCAATGAGATCTCCATGAAACGTTTCGTTCTGCTGGACACCACCCCGATCCCCGACAACGGCGGTGCCTTGTGCCTGTTCGAATACGGCGAGGACTTTGTCATCAAGATCCAGGGCGGCGACGGCGGCCAGTTGATGAACACGCGCATGCACGGCTCCGAAGACGCGCTGGCAGAAATCCCTTGTCGCAAAGTCGCCGGCCGCCCCGGTTCGCGGGTATTGATCGGCGGGCTGGGCATGGGGTTCACCCTCGCGTCGGCCCTCAAGCACCTGGGCAAGACCGCCGAAGTGGGGGGGGCAGAACTGGTGCCCGGTGTCGTGGAATGGAACCGTGGCCCTTTGGGCGAAAAGGCCGGGCGCCCGCTGCTTGACCCGCGCACCGTGGTCCGCATGGAAGACGTGGCCAAGGTGCTGCAAGCCGAGCCCCAGGGCTTTGATGCGATCATGCTCGACGTGGACAACGGCCCCGAAGGCCTTACGCAAAAAGCCAACAGTTGGCTCTACTCCGCCGGTGGCCTGGCCGCCTGCGCCAAGGCCCTGCGCCCCAAGGGCGTACTTGCGGTGTGGTCGGCCAGCGCCGACAAGCTGTTCAGCGACAAACTGCGCAAGGCCGGTTTCAAGGCCGAGGAAGTGCAAGTGTTCGCCCATGGCAACAAGGGCACGCGGCACACCATCTGGATTGCGGAAAAGCTCAAGGGCTAATTGCGCCGCGATTGGCTAGAATCAACCCTATCCGTGACCCACCCGAAGACAGGAGCCATGATGAGCTCGACCAACCCGCCCTCCCACACCGCCAAGCTCGACCGCATCCTCGCCGATGCCCAGCGCGACCGGGAAATGGGCTACCGCGACAAAGCCCTGAAAATGTACCCCCACGTGTGCGGCCGCTGCGCCCGTGAGTTCGCCGGCAAGCGCCTGAGCGAACTGACCGTACACCACCGCAACCACAACCATGACGACAATCCCCAGGATGGGTCCAACTGGGAGTTGCTGTGCCTGTACTGCCACGACAACGAGCACTCGCGCTACACCGACCAGCAGTACTTCGGCGAAGGCTCCACCAGCAGCCCGACGATCGCCAAGGCCACGCACAACCCGTTCGCGGCGTTGGCAGGGTTGATGAAGAAAGACGACTGAAGTTGCACGCGGGCTGCCCCGCCCTCTTCGCGGGCAAGCCCGCTCCTACCCTTGACCGCATTCCAGAGCATGGACACGGGCCAATGTGGGAGCGGGCTTACTCGCGAAGGCAGCAGTGCCAGCGGCGCAGCGCTCGATAGCGACCACAGCCCGACCAATCCCCGTATAATCGCCGCTTTTCTCCAAGGCACCCTTCCCCGTGGGCAATAAACGCTACAGCTGCATCGGTCTGTATAACCCCAAATCCCCCGAAAACGTCGGTTCGGTGATGCGCGCCGCCGGTTGCTACGGCGTGGCCTCGGTGTTCTACACCGGCAAACGCTACGAGCGCGCCCGGGATTTCATCACCGACACCAAGAAGGTCCACCACGACATTCCGCTGATCGGCATCGATGACCTGAGAAAAATCCTGCCGCTGGGCTGCATCCCGGTCGCCGTCGAACTGGTGGACGGCGCCCGCCCGCTGCCCGAATACACCCACCCCGACCGCGCGCTGTACATCTTCGGCCCCGAGGACGGCTCCCTCGACAAAGAGATTCGCGACTGGTGTGAAGACGTGGTGTACATCCCGACCACCGGCTGCATGAACCTCGCCGCCACCGTCAACGTGGTGCTCTACGACCGCCTGGCCAAGGGCAATAACACCCGCTCGGGGCCCAAATACTGAGTTGCCGGGAACATCCGGCGCCTGCACACAGTCAGTTGCGTATCACTAGCCCTTGTTGGAGACCGATCATGAGCGACAGCAAAACCCTGCGACCTGTCATTGAATCCACCCCACGCCAGGCCCGCCCCACGCAGAACGTACACGGCTGGGAGCGCATCGGCTCGGTGGCCGGCGGCGTGATCATGGTCGGCAAAGGCCTGCGCCGTGGCGGGATTTTCGGGCTGCTCCAGGTGGCGATTGGCGGCGTGGCGCTGACGCGTGGGTTTACCGGGCACAGTTCGCTCAAGGACAAGCTGGAACAAGGTCGCCAGGAAATGAACAGCCTGCGCACGAAAATCGAGCGGGCCGGTGACGAGTTGAAGAACCTGAAGACCAAGGCGCAAGCGGGGGCCGAAAAGGCCACAAAAACCACCGGCTGAGCCAAGTCTTCTGCCTGTTGCTGATCCAGATGTGGGAGGCGGCTTGCTCCCACCTTTATTCTGGGTCAGCGCAACAGCTTGGAGTCCAGCACCACCGACGACTCGCCGATAATGCTCTGGGCCAGTCGCACAAACTCTGGGGTGCTGACGCTGTTCGCCCGCATCACCACTTGCGCGAGATCATCCAGCGAGCGCTTGTTGTGGGTTTTCACGCGGATCTCGCGATCCAGCTCCTGCATCACCACCACTGCCCGCGCCACGGTTGCGCCGCTGACGTGCTCGCCACGCAGGCTGGTGACGTTCTTGCCTTCGCGGGTCAACCGCGCCTGTATCGCCGCATAGCGCTCATCGGTGATCCCGCCGCCACGGCGCAACAGTTCGATCGCGTAATACTCCGCCAGGCCTTCGCTGATCCAGTCGCTGGCATCATGGTCACTGAAGCGGCCGATGGCATGCACCACTTCGCGGATCAACGGGCTGCTGCCGTTTTCACTGACCAGCGGCGTGCGGCTGTTGAGGTAGACCGAGTCGCGCGCCGAGAAGGCGCCACGGCGCATCGGGTCGCTGGCGCCGACAATCAATAGCTTGGCGGGGTGACGCGGGAACGCGGCTTCCACCTGCGGCCAGACGAAAGTCAGCAACGTCAGCACGTCCATACGGCGCATGGCCTGGCCCTTGGGCGAGGTCACGGTGACGTCGGTTTCGCCCAGGCGCACACGGCGGCTGCCGAGGTTACCGGCGAGCATCCAGCCGGTGGGCCGGTCGAACAGGCGCGAGACGTTGTTGATCCGGAAGGTGTGCTTGCCGATACGCGGCCAGGCGGTTTCGACGCTTTTCCAGCCCGTCGGCAGCTCGAACACCAGGCGCGAGACCAGCTCGACGCCGTCCTGCTGGTCGAGGTGCGCGGTCGGCACCAGGTCTTCCCCGCGAAACAGCGCCCAATCCGGCGTCATGCGCGTTTCATAGATACCCGGCTTGCGCGCATGGCTGAGGCGTACACGGTAGGTCAGGCTGGCCTTGTCGGCGCTGGGTTGCCAAAGGCCGCGATGGCCACTGACTTTCCATTGGCCATCGGCCTTGAAATCGCTGTAGTCACCGTCGCGACCCAGCTCGAAATCCAGGCTGCGCACCGCCGAACCCTGGGACAGACTCACGCGCACCTCAGCCTGATCGCTCTGGGGCAGCAGTTTGACGTGATAGTCCAGGTCGACTTTCTTCGCGCACCACGCCGGTGTGCTCAGCGCCAGCAACACCAGGCTGGCCGCCAGCCGGGTCAGGCCCTTCATACTCGCTCCTTGTTCAGCCAGCGCGGAAGATCAGGTAATCCTCCCAGTCTTCTTCGGGCACGCTGCCTTCGCGGAGCATGCGTCCGGACTGGGAAATGCGTTCGTGATGCACGGCGTCACGGTCGCCGCAGACCAGGTGATGCCACAGCGGCAAGTCCTTGCGCTCGCTGACCAGGCGGTAACCGCAGGTGGGCGGCAACCACTTGAACTGGTCGGCTTGGCCCGGGGTGAGCTGGATGCAGTCGGGCACCGACGCGCGGCGGTTGGGGTAATCGGTACACTGGCAGGTTTTCAGGTCGAGCAGTTTGCAGGCGATGCGCGTGTAATAGACGCTGTTGTCGTCTTCATCCTCGAGCTTTTGCAGGCAGCACAGGCCACAGCCGTCGCACAACGACTCCCACTCCTCCTGATCGAGGTGTTCAAGGGTTTTGCGTATCCAGAAAGGTTCGACTTTGGCGGCCATGGCTCTACATCGGTATCGGTGGGTGAAAAGGCCGCCAGTCTAGTGCCCAAGGCCACTGGGGCCAAGCGCTTACGACTGGCGGTGTTGCAAGACTTGTCAGTCTAGTGGGAGCGCAGTAGCTTTGAGCGCCGAATTGACGATCAGGAACTGCCCATGAGCACCAACCCCCGCGCTGCCGATTACCCGATCAACCCCCAGTTCACTGAGCGCTGGTCGCCTCGCGCCTTTACCGGCGAGAGCATCCCGCAGGAAACCCTGCTGAGTTTTTTCGAAGCCGCGCGCTGGGCGCCATCGGCCTACAACTCGCAGCCCTGGCGTTTTCTCTATGCGCGCCGTGACACGCCGGACTGGGAACGTTTCCTCGGTCTGTTGAACGAATTCAACCGCAACTGGGCGCAGCATGCGTCGGCCCTGGTGATCATCGCCTCGAAAACCGACTTCATCGCCCCCGGCGCCAGCGAAGAAACCCCGGCGCTGTGGCACACCTTCGACACCGGTTCGGCCTGGGGCTACCTCGCGCTGCAGGCCAGCCTCAGCGGCTGGCACAGCCATGGCATGGCCGGCTTCGATCAGGCGCTGACGCGCAAAGAGCTGAAGATTCCCGAGGGTTATGCGCTGCATGCGGCGGTCGCGATTGGCAAGCTGGGCGACAAGTCGAGCTTGCCCGAGTACCTGCAAGGCCGTGAGACCCCAAGCCCGCGCAAGCCGTTGAGCGAGCTGGTTTCGCAAGGCGATTTCAGTCTCTAGGACTGACGTGGGAGCTGGCTCGCCAGCCCCCACCTGTGGTTCGACGCGGTGTCAGTAGCCGCGCTCGAAATCCACTTCACCGCGCAACACTTGCTTGGCCTGGTAGGCGCGCACGTTTTCCAGAAACAGTTGCACCATCATCGATGGCGAGGTCGGCGCCGAGCTGTGCCCGGTCAGCAGCAAGCCCCAGGCGGTCCAGAACGGGTGGCGCTGCGGCAACGGTTCCTGGCGGCACACGTCGATCACCGCGCCAGCCAGGTGCCCTTCTTTCAACGCTTCGACCAGATCCGCATCAACCACCGCGACACCGCGGCCGACGTTGATAAACAACCCGCTCGGCTTGAATTGCTTGAACAGCGCCGCGTCGTACAGGTCGTGGGTGTTCGGCGTGTTGGGCAACAGGTTGATCACGTAGTCCGCTTCGCCCACCAGCCGGCCGAGCTGATCGAGCGCGGCCACTTCGACAAACGGCGCCTGCTCGCGCGCCTGGCTGGCGATGCCGTACAGCTTGACGCCAAACGGCACGAGGAACTGCGCCACGCGCTGGCCGATATCACCGCAGCCGACGATCAGCACCGTGCGCCCCGCCAGGCTCTGGCCCATGCGGTTGTCCCACTTGCGCTCGACCTGGCTGACCAGGCGCGCCAAGACTTCGCGTTCATGGCCGAGCATGTAGGTGAGGATAAATTCCGCCATGACCTGGCCAAAAATCCCCACCGCACGGGTCAAGCGATAGTCGCGGGGCAGGCCGTCGGCCAGCAGCGGCGTGATGCCGGCCCAGGTCGATTGCAGCCACTGCGGCTGGTGCCCCTGGCGCAACAGGGTGGCGAGCAGGTCCGGCTGGCCGAGCCACACCGGGCAATCGGCGGCCAGGCGCGAGAGTTCGGCCGAGTCGCCGCTGGTCAACACCTCGAGGTCCGGGGCCGCTTCGCTCAGCAACCGGGCGTAGAGCGGGTGATCCTGTTCAGCAATCAGAACACGCATGGTGCAAACCTTTCAAAAACAATGCGGACGGCCGCCCGCATCCTTACGGCCACCATCCATTAATACGATTCCATGGAAAAGAATGCGCCCCGGGCAGGGCACGCCACGATCACATCGGGTCGTTGCGGCGCAGCAGCTCTTCGGGCAAGTGTTCGATGTACTCGTCCTCGGCCGGTGGCATTTGCAGGTGGTAGCCCTGCTTTTCGAGGTTTTCCAGGACCACTGCGATGTCCTCGCGCGACAGCTTGCGCTCGGGCGTCAGCACCATGTCGAAGGCGTGATGGGCCTTGCCGAAGGCTTCCATCAAGGGTTCCGGCACGCGCTCCAGGGCATCGCTTTTCAGCACGTAGAGATACATTTCGTTGCGTTTCAAGCTGCGATAGATGGAGCAAATACGTTTCAAGGCTGTTCTCCGGCAGTGGCCAGGCTGTCGAGCAGCGCCTGGCCCATCAACTCGCGGCGCCAGCCACGCAGCGAGTCTGGCAATTGGTAAGGCCCGTCGGGGTAGCCACTTTTGACCAGGGCTTCGAGGGTTTTCTTGCGCAGCATCAGTTCCGGCGCCATCTCCAGACGTTCGGCTTGCGCCTGGCCCAAGGCGCGCAGGTGCTTGATCAGCGTCGCGGCGTCCACCGGCAGCGGTTCAGCCACGGCGGGCGGCCATTGGTCCATGGACACGCTGCCGGCGCGCTTGATCAGGTCCAGCAGAAACTGGCCATCCTGACGCACGGTACGCGGGTGCATGTCTTCGATTTTGCCCAGGGCGACGAGGTTATCCGGCTGGGATTTGGCCAGGGGCCACAGCGAGTGTTCACGAATGATGCGATTGCGCGGCAGGTCACGGGCACGCGCTTGCTGCTCGCGCCAGGCGCACAGTTCACGCAGCACGGCGAGTTGGGCACGGGACAGTTTCCACGCCAGCTTGGCCTCGCGGTACACCTCGTAAGGGTCGACTTCGCGGCGCAGGTTGGCCACCAGTTCGGCACCGTCTTCCAGCACCCAGGCGTACTTGTCGTCCGACAGCCGCGGGCGCAGGCGAATGAAGACCTCGGCCAAGTGGACCGCATCTTCGGCGGCGTAGCTCACCTGGGTCTCGGACAACGGGCGCTGCAGCCAGTCCGAGCGGGTTTCGCCCTTGGGCAAGTCGATATCGAGCACGGCTTGCACCAGGCGCGAATAGCCCATGGAGAAGCCGAGGTTCAGGTAAGCCGCGGCCAGTTGGGTGTCGAACAACGGCACTGGCAGGCTGCCAGTCAGGCGCAGCAACACTTCCAGGTCTTCACTGCAGGCGTGGACCACTTTGATCACGGCCGGGTTTTCCAGCAACGCCGCCAGCGGTTGCCAGTTGTCGATGGTCAGGGGGTCGATCAGGTAAGCGCGAACGCCATCACCGATCTGGATCAGCCCGGCAATGGGATAAAAGGTGTCGACCCGCATGAACTCGGTGTCGAGGGCGACGAATGGCAACTGCTGCCATTCGGCGCAATGCTGGCCGAGGCTATCGTTGTCGCAGATCCAGTGAATATCGATGGCCACACGGCTCTCCCTTGAAGAATGGCGCGCAGTATATATCGCGGAAGGGACTTGCGAGCATCCGCAGTGCACACGCAATCATGAAAACTCCGACAGCATGTGAAGAATAGTCGGACAGATTGGAGTTATCCCATCTTACGTAGAACGTAGACACGCCATACGCTGGAGCCAGGAATGAACTCCTGGTGATTCAGGATCTGGAACCCCGCCTGGCAGAACTCCTCCTCCACTGGCGTCCGGGAGGCGACCGACACGATCACGGTGTCGCGGCTGACCCGATGAAACTCCTGTAGCAGCGCTTGGCGCCCTTCGCGGCTGGGCACGTGGCGAAACAATTCCAGACAGAAAATGCAATCTACCGCGTTCGCCGACAAGCCGATGGAAAATGCCGAGCCCTGAAAGGTCTTGACCCGCTTGAGCAGCGCCGCCGGGTGATGGGTGCGGGCGTGGTCGAGCATGTCCTGGGAGTTATCCGAGGCGAGGATGACCCGGTTGACGTGTTCGGCCAACACCGGCCAGAACCGCCCCGAACCGCAGGCCAGGTCGAGGATCAGACCGGGCTCGCCGGCCACCTTGAGGGCATTGCGCACCAGCCGCCCGTCACGCCACGCCGCCAGACGCCGGCGCAGCCCAGGCGGGCGCGTATCGCCGCAGACCCTGGCGTGCTCACGGTCACAGCGTTCGGCGTATTCGATCTCGATGGACGAAAGTGGTGGTGACAACATCACGGGCTCATGTGAGTGGAACGGTAGTGAACGACCTTGATTCGCAGCTTAACCAGTGCAACGTGAAAAAAAGGTCGAAAAAACCACCACCGTCAATCCGTTCACGCCGAGTGCAGATACCAGCGCCAATCCTGCTCGCCCACCTCGCCCATGAACTGCCGATATTCAGCCCGTTTCACCGCCAGGTACACGCCGAGGAACTCACTGCCGAACGCCTCCCGTGCCCAGCTGGAGTCTTCCAGGGCGCGCAGGGTGGTGAGCCAATCGGTGGGCAGCAACGCGTTGGCCTGGGCGTAGCCGTTGCCTTCCACCGGAGCGCCGGGGTCAAGTCGTTCGCGGATGCCGCGGTGGATACCGGCGAGGATCGCCGCCGCCGCCAGATAGGGGTTGGCGTCGGCGCCGCAGAGGCGGTGTTCGATGTGCCGCGACGGCGCCGGACCACCCGGCACACGCAGGCTGACGGTGCGGTTGTCGACGCCCCAGGTGGCGGCCAGCGGCGCATAGCTGTTGGTCTGGAAGCGGCGATAGGAGTTGGCGTTGGGGCAGAACATCAGCAGCGAATCGAGCAAGGTGCTGAGCATGCCGCCCACGGCCTGGCGCAGCAGCGGCGTACCGTCGGCGGCCTCGCTGGCGAACAGGTTATGGCCCTCGGCGTCCGCCAGGCTGACATGCATGTGCATGCCGGTGCCGGCCAGGTCGTCGAACGGTTTGGCCATGAAGCACGCCGTCATCCCGTGTTTGTGCGCCACGCCTTTGACCAGGCGTTTGTAGCGCACCGCTTCGTCCATCGCTTGCAGGGCATCGGTGCGGTGTTCGAGGGTGATTTCGACCTGGCCCGGCGCGTATTCGGAAATCGCCGTGCGCGCCGGGATGCCTTGCAGTTTGCAGGCGCTGTAAAGGTCGGCGAGAAACGGCTCGATCTGCTCCAGCTCGCGCAGGCCATAGACCTGGGTCGCACGCGGGCGGCCGCCGTCCATGTCACGCGCCGGTTGCGGGCGGCCGTTGTGGTCGGGTTTCTGGTCGAGCAGGTAGAACTCCAGTTCCGCCGCCATCACCGGGTAATAACCATCGGCCTTGAGCCCGTCGATCACCCTGGCCAGCACGTGCCGGGGGTCGGCCACGGTGGCGGGCAAGCCTTCGGTGGGGTGCATGCTGACTTGCACCGCCGCCGTCGGAATCAGCCGCCATGGCATGCGCTGCAAACTGCCGCTGATCGGGTAGGCGCGACAGTCGATATCGCCCACCTCCCACACCAGCCCGGAGTTTTCCACGTCATCGCCATGGATGGTCAGGCCAAGGATCGTGCTGGGCAGCGGGCGGCCGCTTTCATACACCGCCAGCAGTTCGTCGCGATGCAGCAACTTGCCGCGCGGCACGCCATTGTTGTCGAGGATGAACAGCTCGAACATCTCGATGTCCGGGTTCTGCTCAAGGAAAGAGCGGGCTTCGTGCAGGCTGGCAAAAACACTCATGGCAATTCTCATACGTTTGCGTCAGGCAGGCGCACAGGCGCCGCCGGGCGGATGCGCGCAGGTGCGCGTCATCCATCGGATAGATCAACGTAGGAGAGAGGTATCTGGTGGGCGCGCATGTCGACAGTGGAACAGGGCCCAGAAAGCCAGCGCGGAGGGCAACGCCTCGACATCCGCCGGACCGCTCGGCGCGAGCACGCCAGGCAGTGTCTCGGGGTAAGTGTCGGGGTAACCGTCCATGGGCGAATCACAGTGAGGGAGATGCCTGGCAGCGTCACACGCCGGGTCAGGGGCGTCAATTCAGGGTTGACGGAGTTTGGTTGCACGTTGGCTAAACATTCGCCGTCCTTGCCACCCCGCCATCTTGCTGGAAATAATGGCCGCCCGATCATGCCCAAGGACTCGACCGCATGAAAGCTCCTTTAGCCCTGTGTGTATTGGTGAGTCTGGCGACACCCGCCCTCGCGGACACGCCCCCCTCGCGCCTGGACAACGTGCTCGACAGCGGCACGCTCACCGTCTGCACCACCGGCGACTACAAGCCCTACACCTTCCTGCGTGCCGATGGCCGCTACGAAGGCATCGATATCGCCATGGCCGAGTCCCTGGCCAAGAGCCTCAACGCCAAAATCGCCTGGGTGCCCACCACCTGGAAAAGCCTGATGCCGGACTTCCTCGCGCACCGCTGCGACATCGCCGTGGGCGGTATTTCGGTGTCGCTGGAACGCCAGAAAAAGGCGTTCTTCAGCCAGTCCCTCGGCGTCGACGGCAAGATCCCGCTGGTGCGCTGCGCCGATGTGCAGCGTTACCAGAGCGTCGAGCAGATCAACCAGCCACAGGTGCGGGTGATCGAACCGGCGGGCGGCACCAACGAAGTGTTCGCCCGGGCGCACCTGGGCCAGGCGCAACTGCGCCTGCACGACAACGTGACCATCTTCGACGAACTGCTGGCGGGCAAGGCCGATGTGATGATCACCGACGCCAGCGAGGCGCGCTTCCAGCAGAAACTCAAGCCGGGGCTGTGCGCGGTCAACCCGCAGCGGCAGATGCAATACAGCGAGAAAGCCTTCCTGCTGCCACGCGACGATGTGGCCTGGAAAAGTTACGTCGACCAGTGGTTGCACCTGAGCGTGGCCACCGGGGTGTACGACGGCATCGTCAATCAATGGCTGGCGGCGCCCTGAGCCGCAGCCGTCTAAGCTGTGCTCACATCCATAAGAACGAGGCACGGATAATGAAGCGACTGCTCCGATTCAGCTGGCTGTTGCTGTTGGGTTTCAGCCAGGTACACGCCGCCGCCTTGCCGGAGGAGGAAGCCCAGGCGGCCAAGGCTCTGCTGGGGAAAGCCTTGGCCTACTACCAGAGCAATGGCGACAAGGCCTTCGCCGCCTTCAGCCGCCAGGGCGAGTTCGTCGACCATGACCGCTATGTGTTCGTGGTCGACACCCAGGGCGTGTTGCTGGCCAGCGGCGGGCCCTCCTCCGCCTTGATCGGCCGCGATGTGTCCGAAGTGCTCGGGGCAGATTTGCGCCAGTCGTTCAAGGACGCGCTCAAGGCGCCGGAAGGCCAGGGCATCCAGCAGGCCGACTACCGCTGGCAGAACTGGAACGACGGCAAGATCGAACACAAGCATGTGTTTTATCAGCGTGTCGGCGAACGCATCCTCGCGGTGGGCTATTACCTGCCACGGGCCACGCCGGAACAGGCGCGAGCGCTGCGGGACCAGGCCGTCAAGGCGCTGGTCAAGGATGAAGCCGGCACGCTGAAGGCGATCAACTCATTGCAGGGCGGTTTCCTGCAGGACGATCTCTACGTGTTCGTGGTCGACCTCGATACCCGGCGCTATGCCGCCCATGGCACCAACCTGCGGCTGATCAACACCGACTTCAGCAAGATCAAGGACCCCGACGGCAAGCCGGTGGGCGCACCGATCCTCAAGTTGATGGCGGAGCAGGATCAGGGTGAGTACACGTACCGTTGGAAAAACCCGGTGACCGGCAAGGTCGAGAACAAGCATGCGTATTTGCGCAAAACCGGGCATTTCATGGTGGCGGTCGGTTCTTACAGCCCTTGAATTGCACAGGCGGTCAAACCGGTGGGAGCGGGCCAGCCCGCTCGCACATTTGGATCTCCAGCCGGCCCGTCAGCGGGCCTTGTCTTCACGGCCGCGCAGCATGCGATCAGGCATCGCAATCGCTGCCGCCAACCCCAGCAACGACACCGCCGCACTGACCATCAGCAAATGCCGGAACGTCACCGCCAGTTCCCCGCGCAGGGCATCCTGCGCCGGGCCCGGGGCGGCGTTCAGGCCATCGAGCAAAACGCTGCCGGAACCGCCCTCGACCACCAGCGCGCCGCTGGCCAGGTGGGCAAAGCTGGAGTCCTGCAACAGCGCCAGCAACAACGCCGACATGCACGCCACCCCGACCGCCCCGCCCAGGGAACGGAACAGGTTGGTGGTGCTGGTGGCGACGCCGATATCGTGCTGGTCCACCGAGTTCTGCGTGCCCACCAGCGAGGTCGGGAACTGCATGCCGGCAGCGATGCCGCACAGCAGCATGAACATCGCCGTCAGCCCGATCGCCTGCGGCGCGCTGAACGCCATGCCGAGAATCGCCAAGGGGCTCAACACGGCGCCGCTGAGGATCAGCGGTTTATAGCGCCCGGTCACCGAGGTCATGCGCCCGGCAAAGTAGGCGCCCATCGGCAAGCCCATCGCCAGTGGCAGCAGGTGCAGCGCGGCACTGTCGGCGCCGGAGCCGGTCACGGTCTGAAAGCGCAAAGGCATCAGCACCGTCAGGGAAATCGCCTGGAAACTGGTGAAAAACATCGTACACCAGCACAGCACCGCGCTGCGGTTGGCGAACAGGTGCATCGGCAACAACGGTTCCCGCGCACGCCGCTCATGCCAGACAAATATGCTCAGCGCCACCAGCGCGCAGGCCAGCAACGCTAGCACCGAGTCATTGCGCCAATCATGGCCCTGGCCGATTTCGGTGATGCCCAGCAGCAAGGCGCTCAAGCCGATGATCAGCAGCACGGTACCGAGGTAATCGATGATCGGCTTGCGTTGCGGCAACGGCAGCCCGACCAGGCTGCGATGGGCCACGTACCAGGCGCCGGCGCCCAACGGCAGGTTGATCAAAAACACCCAGCGCCAGGACAGGTACTCGGTCATATAACCGCCCAGCACCGGCCCAGCCACGCTGGCCACCGCGTACATGCCGCTGAAATAGCCCTGGTAACGCCCGCGCTCGCGCGGCGGGATGATGTCGCCGATGATCGCCTGGCTCACCGAAATCATCCCGCCGGCGCCGATGCCCTGGAGCACCCGCGCCAGCACCAGTTGCTCCATGCTTTGCGCCATGCCACAGAACAGCGACGCCAGGGTGAACAGGCCCATGCCGATCAGCATCATCGGCCGCCGCCCGTACAGGTCGCCGAGCTTGCCGTAGATCGGCACCGCCACTGTCATCGCCACCATGTAGCCGGAGATCACCCAGGCCAGCAGGTTGACGTCGTGGAACCGCGCGGAAATGGCCGGCATGGACACGGCGACAATGGTCTGGTCCAAGGCACCGAGGAAGATCGCCATCATCAACGAGACGAGGATGCTGCGCACGGCAGGTACGGCTGGAGTAGGCTGATTGAGCTGAGTCACGGTAAACCTTCGAGCAAGGCCCGCAGGAAAAGGCGACCTGCGGGCATGCTCGATACGATAGCAGGCTATTCGATAGCTTCGTAAGGAAGCCCGGCGTAATTTTCCGCGATGGTGGTGCGACCGGCGTGCGAGTGGATGAAGTACGCCAGTTCGCTCTCGGCAATGCGCTGGCTGAACCCGTCCGCTTCGGGAAACTGATGCAGCATCGACGTCATCCACCAGGAAAACCGCTCAGCCTTCCACACGCGTCGCAGGCAGATTTCCGAATATTTCTCCAGCAACTCCACGCGCCCCTCGCGGTAGACCTTGAGCAAGATGCGAAACAGCGTGCTCACGTCGCTCGCCGCCAGGTTCAAGCCCTTGGCCCCGGTGGGTGGGACGATGTGCGCCGCATCCCCCAGCAGAAACAAACGCCCGTACTGCATCGGCTCGACCACGAAGCTGCGCAGCGGCGCGATGCTTTTTTCGATCGACGGCCCGGTCACCAACTGCTCGGCCAACTGGCTTGGCAGGCGCGTTTTCAGTTCAGCCCAGAAACGCTGGTCCGACCACTCATCGGCCGACTCCTCAACGGGTACTTGCAGGTAGTAACGGCTGCGCGTTGGCGAACGCATGCTGCACAAGGCAAACCCACGCGCATGCTTGGCGTACACCAGTTCAGGATGGACCGGCGGCGTGTCGGCCAGGATGCCCAGCCAGCCGAAGGGATACACCCGCTCGAAGACCTTCAGCGACTCGGCCGGGATCGATTGCCGGGCGACACCGTGAAAACCGTCGCAACCGGCCACGTAATCACACTCCAGGCGAAAGGCTTCGCCTTCATGTTCGAACGTCAGCCAGGGTTGATCAGTTTTGAGCCCGTGGGGTTGCACCTCACGCGCGTTATACAAGGTGACGCCACCGGTGGCGGCGCGTGCGGCCATCAGGTCGCGGGTCACTTCGGTCTGGCCGTAGACCATCACCGATTGACCGCCGGTGAGCGCCTTGAGGTCGATGTGAGTCAGTTGGCCATTAAGCGCCAGTTCGAAGCCATCATGGACCAGGCCTTCCGCGTCCATGCGCTGGCTGACGCCGGCCTCGCGCAACAGGTCGACCATGCCTTGCTCCAACACCCCGGCACGGATGCGCCCCAGCACGTAATCGGCGCTCTGGCGCTCTAGAATCAGGGTTTGGATACCGGCCTGCTGCAACAGTTGGCCGAGCAACAGTCCCGAAGGACCGGCGCCGATGATGGCGACTTGAGTTTTCAGCGTTTTCATTATTTTTATGGTCCGAAAAATTCACCCGAACGGATAAGGTGAAAGAGTTGTCATTGGTCTTATTGCTGACATTTTTCACTTGAGTGGGCGCTATAAGAAGGTGAAAACTGCGCCAAAGCCTGCGCTTTTTGCCAATCGGGGCGATTACCGAACCACTTGCCTGAGTATCGGATTGAAACTATGACCAAAACTGCCAGTTCCGCGATTCCGGTGTTCAAGCTGTACGGGGAAAACCAGCAATGGCCGACGCCGGATTTGTTGCACTGCGAAACGATTTCCCGACGCAGCCGGGACTACCAGTGGGAAATCCAGCCCCACCGGCACGCGGATCTGTGCCAGTTGCTGTACGTCCACCAAGGCCAGGCGCAACTGGAAATCGAAGGCCAGCGCACCACCCTCAACGAAGCGACCTTGCAGGTGCTGCCGCCGCTGTGTGTGCACGGATTCCGGTTTGCGGAAGATGTCGAAGGCTACGTGCTGACCCTGGCGGCACCGCTGGTCAGCCACCTGCAAGCGCAATTGGGCGCAACGGTGGACGGCCTGCAGGTGCTGGGCAGTTACCCGGCAGGCAAGGACAGCGACTATCTCAACAACCTGTTCGCCCGCCTGCAGGACGAATACGCCGATGAGCAGCCGGCCCGGGACATGCTGATGCACGCCCTGGTCAGCGTGCTGCTGGTGTGGATCAGCCGCCAGGCCATCCAGCGCCGTCACCCGCGGGCACCGCGTGGGCGTGAGTATTTCCGGCGCTTTACCCAATTGGTCGAACAGCATTATCGCGAACACCCGAAGATTGAAGACCTGGCCCACAAGCTGGGTATCTCGGTCTCACACCTGAACGGCACATGTCGGGAATTGGGTGGGCAACCCGCGCTACAGATCATGCACGACCGCCAATTGCTGGAAGCCAAGCGCCTGCTGACCTACACCAGCATGACCATCAATGAAATGTCGGAGGTATTGGGCTTTTCCGACCCGACCAACTTCTCGCGGCTATTCCGCCGCCGGGTCGGGTTTTCGCCCAAGGCATTTCGCGAACGACTCAAGGCCGAAACACCCGAGGATTAAACGCGGGATCGTCCTTGGTTGGCCATTAGCGCAACGCGCTGAAACTGCCGGTGCGCGGAATGCATTGATCCTGATGGCAACTGATCGCAAAGCTCGGCTGCATGCGGGCCTGCTCGACGCGATAGGCAGCGGTGCCGTACAGCGCGCTGACCAAGGCGCAAAGGATGAAAATTTTCAGGTACTTTCTGGTTTTGACGGTCATGGCACAGACCTCTGAAGGACCTACTCGGTGCTGTTTAAAGCATAGGTCAGCCAGGGCGAGTTGCCATTATTGGACGCCATTCAATATCTGTATGTCGGGTCACAGGCCCCGGTCCCACTCCGGCGTTTCCGGAAACCTCAGCACCAGGAAATCCAGGAGGCTGCGCAGCGCCGACGGCATGTGTTTGCGCGACGCGTACACCGCGTAGATGTTCATCTGCCGCGGTTCGGCCGCGGGCAACAGGCGCACCAGTTCGCCACGGCGGATGTGCTCGCCGGCCTGATAACTGGGCAGCATCGCCACCCCCGCCCCGGCGAGCGTCACGCGTAACAGTGTGCTGGCTTCGTTGGCGGTGATATTGCCGTGGACCGGCACTGAAACGTGTTCGCCGCCTTCCTCGAAATGCCACAGGCTTTTGCCGAAGTACGAGTGGGTCAGGCAGTTGTGTCGCGCCAGGTCCTCGACCTTTTGCGGCGCCGGATGCTCAAGCAGGTAGGCCGGGGTCGCGCACACCACCGAGCGACAGACCGTCAGGCGCCGCGCGATCAGGTTGGGGTCCAGGTCGTTGCTGGTGCGGATGGCCAGGTCGATGCGCTCATCCACCAGGTTGACCGTGCGATCGAGCATCTGCAGGTCGACCGTCACCAAGGGGTAGCGCCTGACGTATTCGGCGATGGCCTCGGCCAACTGCGCCTGGCCGAACGAGGTGCTGACACTCAGGCGCAGCAGGCCACGGGGCGCGTCATCCGGTTCGCTGACGGCGGCCTGCATGTCGCCGCACAGTTCCAGCAATTGCCGGCAACGTGGCAGGGTTTCACCGCCGGCGGCCGTGAGGCTGAGTTTGCGCGTGGTGCGATGCAGCAAGCGCGCGCCGACCCAGTCTTCCAGCTCGGCCAGGTAGCGCGAGACCACCGGGCGCGACAGGTCCAGATGGTCGGCGGCGGCGGACTGGCTGCCCAGATCCACCACCGTCACAAACACGCGCATTGCTTGAAGACGATCCATGATCTGCCCGATTTTAGAAACAAACTATGTCCCAGCATCGCATTTTTTGTGGTGTTTGGTGCAACTAAGCTCTGCGCATCCCTTACCGATTGCCGGAGTTGCCCGATGTTGTCCACCCTCAAGCGCCTGACCCTGGCGACCGCCGCCCTGGCCTTCGCCGTCCAGGCTGCCGCCGCCGAGCTGACCCTCGACGTGTACAACCCCGGCGAGGCCGCGATCTTCCCGGTCAGTTCGGTGCTGGTCAGCGGCGCGAAAGACGCGATCCTGGTCGACGCACAGTTCGGCAAAAGCCAGGCCGAACACCTGGTGCAGAAGATCCGCGCCAGCGGCAAACACCTGACGACCATCTACATCAGCCACGGCGACCCGGACTACTACTTCGGCCTCGACACACTGACCGCCGCATTCCCCGACGCCAAGGTGCTGGCCCCGCAAGCGGTGGTCGACCACATCAACGCCACCGTCGCCGGCAAACTGGCGTTCTGGGGCCCGAAAATGGGCGCCGACAAGCCAGGCAAAACCATCGTGCCGCAGGTGCTCGACGGCCACCGCCTGACGCTTGAAGGGCAACCGCTGGAAGTGATCGGCCTCGACGGCCCGCAGCCGGACCGCAGCTTTGTATGGGTGCCGTCGATCAAGGCCGTGGTCGGCGGTGTGGTCGTCGCCGACAACATCCACCTGTGGATGGCCGATACTCAGAGCGCGCAGTCCCACAAAGACTGGCTGGCTACCCTGCAACGCATCGCCGAACTGCAGCCGCGCACGGTGGTTCCGGGGCATTTCCTCGGCAGCCCGTCGCTGCAATCCGTGGCCTTTACCGCCGACTACATCCAGGCCTTTGACGAAGAAACCGCCAAGGCCAAGGACTCCGCCGCCCTGATCGCGGCGATGAAAAAGCGTTACCCGACCCTCGCCGACGAAAGTTCGCTGGAACTGAGCGCCAAAGTCGCCAAGGGCGAAATGAAGTGGTGAAGCGTTTCAAACCTTAACTGTACTGGAGAATGTCATGAGCAAGATCGCAATCATTGGGGCCACCGGCCGCGCCGGTAGCCAACTGCTGGAAGAAGCGCTGCGACGCGGGCACAGCGTCACCGCCATCGCGCGCAACACTGACAAGCTCGCCGTGCGTCCTGGCGTCAGCGTCAAACAGGTCGATGCGCTGGATGCCGAGGCCTTGCAACAGGCCATCAGCGGCAGCGATGTGGTGATCAGCGCGGCGCATTTCGCCACCCTGCCCGCCAGCGCGGTGATCGGCCCGGTGAAAAAAGCCGGGGTCAAACGCCTGCTGGTGGTGGGCGGCGCGGGTTCGTTGCTGCTGCCGGGCGGCACTCGGGTGATCGACAGCGAGGGTTTCCCAGAGGCGTACAAGGCTGAAGCCAGTGCCGGCGCGACGTTCCTCGAGGCGTTGCGTCAGGAGCAGGAACTGGATTGGACCTTCCTGTCGCCATCGGCCGAATTCGTTGAAACCGAGCGCACCGGCACCTTCCGCCTGGGCCAGGATGATTTGCTGGTGAGCCGCGAAGGCCGCAGCTGGATCAGCTTCGCCGACTTCGCCATCGCGATGATCGATGAAGTGGAAACACCGAAGCATTCGCGCCAGCGTTTCACCGTCGGTTATTGAGCCGACACGATCAACCTGTGGGAGCTGGCTTGCCGGTTCCCACAGGTGGATCTTCAGCGTTACGCCTGTTGCGCCTGGTTGACCAACCACTCCATCAACGCTTCAAGCCCGGCGGACGGCTTTGTCCCCGGCGGATACACCAGGTAATAGCCCATCCCCGTCGGCACCCGCAATTCAAACGGCGTCACCAAGCGCCCCGCGCTCACATCCTCGCCAATCAACGCGCTGTCGCCGATCGCCACGCCTGAACCCTGGGACGCCACTGTCATGGCCAGATCCAGCGTCTCGAAATGATGGCCCTGGCTCACATTGCTCAAGCGCGTCTTCGCCGCTTTCAGCCATAACGCCCAGTCCCGCTCGTCCCGCGT
The DNA here is from genome assembly GCF_014889455.1 of Pseudomonas sp. K8. Taxonomy (NCBI): domain Bacteria; kingdom Pseudomonadati; phylum Pseudomonadota; class Gammaproteobacteria; order Pseudomonadales; family Pseudomonadaceae; genus Pseudomonas; species Pseudomonas sp. K8. The sequence continues at coordinate 55,180 of NZ_VJWO01000019.1, read as the reverse complement.
GGGGTGCAGCAGCACCTGTTGCTGCAGGTCTGCTGGCGTATTCAACGCGCCCAGCAAGGCCGGCGCGCACACCGGGGTGAGTTGTTCGTCGAACAGATGCCGAGCCTCGGCCGACTGTTCGGCGCTGGGTGCATAGATCACCGCGGCATCGAATTGCTCGCGACGAAAGTCCACGGTGTAGGCCACGGTCGTGGTCAGCTCCACCGGCACATCCGGGCGCTCCCGCTGCCATTGCATCAAGCGCGGCAGCAGCCAGCGCATCACGCAGGTGGAAGCCTTGAGCTGCAGGGTGTCGCGGCGGCGGCCGATCTGCTCCAGCGCGTCACCGATCAGGCCGAAGACCTGCTGCACCCGCAGCGACCACTCGCGACCTTCTTCGGTCAGGCTCAGGCCCCGCGCCTGGCGCTGGAACAAGGCATAGCCCAAGTGGCTTTCCAGCCCGGCGATCTGCCGGCTCACCGCGCCTTGGGTGATGTGCAACTGCGCGGCAGCGTGGGTGAAGTTGCAGCACTGGGCGGTGACCCAGAAGGTGTGCAGCGCGGGCAGCGGCGGGAGGCGTTTCATAGGGCAAGCAGCCATGACGTGAGGACATGGCTAGTATGACTTTTTATCGATTGTTGCCGCTACGGGCCAGCCGGTCCAATACCGCCTCACCTCAACCTGAGAGCGACATGTATGGCGACCTGCGGCGAAGTATTGGTCAAGCTCCTGGAAAGCTACGGCGTGGACCAGGTGTTTGGTATTCCTGGCGTCCACACCGTGGAGTTGTATCGCGGCCTGGCGCGCTCGAACATCCGCCACGTCACCCCGCGCCACGAACAGGGCGCGGGCTTTATGGCCGATGGCTATGCGCGCACCAGCGGCAAGCCCGGTGTGTGTTTGATCATCACCGGCCCCGGCATGACCAACATCACCACGGCCATGGGCCAGGCCTATGCCGACTCGATCCCGATGCTGGTGATCTCCAGCGTGCAGGCGCGCAGCCAGCTGGGCGGCGGGCGCGGCAAGTTGCATGAACTGCCGAACCAAAGTGCGCTGGTCGCCGGCGTGGCAGCGTTCTCCCACACCGTGATGTCGGCAGCAGAATTGCCCGGCGTGCTGGCGCGGGCGTTTGCGCTGTTCCAGGCAGGGCGCCCGCGCCCGGTACACATCGAAATCCCGCTGGATGTGCTGGTGGAAAACGCCGACGCGTTGCTCGCCACGTCCCCCATCAGCGTGGCGCGTGCCGGTGCGGCGCCAGTGGCGCCGAAGCCGATGTGGTGCTGGCGATCGGCACGGAGCTGGCGGAGACCGACTACGACGTGACCTTCGCTGGCGGTTTCGAGATTCCCGGCGCACTGCTGCGCATCGATATCGACCCCGACCAGACCGTGCGCAATTACCCGCCCGAGCTGGCCTTGGTGGCTGACGCGCAAATCGCCGCCGACGCCTTGCTCGCCGAGCTCCAGCGCCAACCGCTGGCGCCTCGCCACAGTGCCTGGGGCGCCCAGCGCGTCGCCCGCCTGTGGGCCGAATTGACGCCGACCTGGGACGCCGCCACCCGCGCGCAAACCCGCATGCTCCACACCGTGCTGGAGGAACTGCCCGGCGCGGTGCTGGTGGGCGACTCCACACAGCCGGTGTACAGCGGCAACCTGACCCTAAACCTTGACCACCCGCGCCGCTGGTTCAACGCGTCCACCGGCTACGGCACCCTCGGTTATGCCCTGCCCGCGGCCATCGGTGCCTGGTTGGGGCGTGGCGATGGCCAGCCAGTGGTGTGCCTGATCGGCGACGGCGGGCTGCAATTCACCCTGCCGGAACTGGCCAGCGCCGTGGAGGCGCGCACGCCGATCATCGTGCTGCTATGGAATAACCAGGGCTACGAGGAGATCAAAAAGTACATGGTCAACCGGGCCATCGAACCGGTCGGCGTCGACATTTACACGCCGGACTTCATCGGCGTGGCCACGGCCCTCGGTTGTGCCGCCAAACGCATCCAGGGCCTGGACGCACTGCGCGTGGCCTTGCGTGCCGCTGCGGATCGCCAGGGGCCGACGCTGATTGAAATCGACCAGGAACGTTGGATGCAGGAGGTAGCGGTATGAGTGCGGTCGTAAACGGTGTGTATATCAATGGTGCGTGGCGTGCGGGCCATGACGTGTTGGACGTGATCAACCCGGCCACCGAGGAAATACTCGCCCAGGTCAGCGTCGGCGACGCCCGCGCCGTGACCCAGGCGGTCGACGCCGCCAGTGCGGCGTGTGTCGGCTGGTCGCAAAGCACCGGCCGCGAGCGCGGCGCCCTGCTGCGCAAAGTGGCTCAAGGCGTGAGCGAGCAGCGCGAGCCGTTGATGCGCGTACAGTCGCGCAACAGCGGCAAACCGTTGTTCGAAGCGGGAATCGATGTGGACGATGTCATCGCCACCTTCGAGTACTACGCCGGTCTCGCCGAGGCGCTGGACGCCGAGCAAGACCACGCGGTGGCGCTGCCCACTGATGCCTTCAGCGCCCGCCTGCGCCGCGAACCCTGCGGCGTGGTGGGGCTGATCGTGCCGTGGAATTTCCCCATGGTCACCACCGCCTGGAAACTCGCCCCGGCGTTGGCCGCCGGCTGTTGCGTGGTGCTCAAACCGTCGGAAGTGACGCCGCTGGCGGAGTTGCAACTGGCGCAGATCATCGCCGCGGCCGGCTTCCCGGCGGGGGTGTTCAACCTGGTCTGCGGCACCGGCTTGGCCGTGGGCGCCCCGCTGGCGGCGGACCCTCGCGTGGCGAAGATTTCCTTCACCGGCAGCAATGCGGTGGGCGTGCAGGTGATGCAACGCGCCGCCGAAACCGTCAAGGGCGTGAGCCTGGAACTGGGGGGCAAATCCTCGCTGCTGGTGCTGGAAGATGCCGACCTCGACCTGGCACTTGAGCTGGCCTGTGGAGGTGGCTTTTTCAACGCCGGGCAGATGTGTTCAGCGACCAGTCGTGTGCTGGTGGCGGACAGTCTCGCGGATGAATTCCTACAGCGTTTAACTGCGCGGGCTAAAGGGATTCGCGTCGCCGACCCATTTGCCGACGACGTGGAAATGGGCGCGCTGATCAACCGCGCCCAGTACCAACGGGTGTTGGCGCATATCCAGCGCGGCGTGCAGGACGGTGCCCGCTTGCTGTGCGGCGGCGAGCGCCCGGCGCACTTGGCGAAGGGCTATTTCATTCGCCCCACGCTGTTCACCGACGTGCCGCTGGACAGCGCGTTGTGGCGGCAAGAAATCTTCGGCCCGGTGCTGTGTGTACGACGCTTTACCACGGAGGCCGAGGCCATCGCCCTGGCCAACGACAGCGATTTCGGCCTGGTGGCCAGCGTGGTCAGCCGCAACGACGAAACCGCCGCACGCGTGGCCAATGCCTTGCAGGCCGGCATGGTGTGGATCAACGCGCCGCAGGTGATCTTCCCGCAAACGGCGTGGGGCGGTTACAAGCAGAGCAGCATCGGCCGCGAACTGGGCCCTTGGGGGCTGGCGGCGTTTCAGGAGATCAAGCATGTAATCCGGTCTAACTGACGACGCAGCCTCCCGATGGAATGTGGAGCAATGTGCGGTATTTCAGTTAACTGCATTTTTTAGATAGCCCCTGCGACTTTCTCATTTGCCCCACTCCCCCGCCCGTGGCCTGATTCGCCCTTGTTCACTCAAGGCAGGCCCATGGAAAACGTTCACGCAAAACCCACCACCGCCGTGTGGCTGATGATCAGCGTCGTGCTGGTCGCGCTTAACCTGCGCCCGTCGATGGCGGCCGTAGGGCCGTTGTTAGCGTCGATTCGCGGCGAGGTGCCGTTGAGTTTCAGCAGCGCGGCGCTGCTGACCATGTTGCCGGTCATGGCCATGGGCCTGGCGATGTTTTTCGGCATGGGCCTGGCCAAGCGCTTCGGCGAACATCGCAGCATTGCGGTGTCGCTGCTGGTGATCGGCGTGGCGACGCTGTCGCGGTTGTTCCTCGATTCGGCGCTGGAGTTGATCGTCAGCGCCATCGCTGCGGGGGTCGGCATCGCGATGATCCAGGCGGTGATGCCGGCGCTGATCAAGTCGCGCTTCAGCGCTGACGTTTCATTGTTCATGGGCTTGTACGTCACGGCGATCATGGGCGGCGCGGCGCTGGCGGCGTCGTTCTCCCCGTTCGTGCTGGTGCAGACTGGTAGCTGGCGCATCGGCCTGGCGATCTGGGCGGGGCTGGCCGTGCTCGCCCTGGTGTGCTGGTCCGCCCAGCGTGCGGCGCTGCCGGTTCTGCCCCAGGCAGGTTCTGACAAGCAGGAAGGATTTTTCGGCAACGGCCGCGCCTGGTTGCTGGCGATCTTTTTTGGCCTCGGTACAGCGTCCTACACCTGCGTACTGGCGTGGCTGGCGCCGTACTACGTAGAACAAGGATGGAGCGAACAGCATGCCGGTTTGCTCCTGGGTTTCCTCACCGCGATGGAAGTCATCTCGGGCCTGGTCACCCCCGCCCTCGCCAACCGCCGCCGGGATAAACGCGGAGTGTTGGCCGTGTTGCTGGTGCTGATCATCCTCGGGTTCTGCGGCCTGATCCTCGCGCCCCAACACCTGAGCCTGCTGTGGCCCTGCCTGCTCGGCCTGGGCATCGGCGGCCTGTTCCCGATGAGTTTGATCCTGTCCCTCGACCACCTCGACCACCCGCGCCGCGCCGGTAGCCTGACGGCGTTCGTGCAAGGCATCGGTTACCTGATTGCCGGCCTGTCGCCGCTGATCGCCGGGATGATCCGCGATCAGTTGGGCAGTTTCGAATGGGCATGGTGGTCGCTGGCGGCGGTGATCGGGGTGATGCTGCTGATCGTCACGCGCTTCAATCCGAAGCATTACGCAGACCACATCCGCTGACGTCGTGTTGCAAACACTTTTTGTCCCACGCACAACACTGAAACACCCTACAGAGCTTTCTATTGGCACTCCCGTTCCGTTAAGCTTTTGCCCTTGTCGCGCGCTGCCACAGTGCCAAGGCTTACCGGATGGAATGGATGCTAAACAGTAACTTGCTCAGAAAGCTCGATATGCAGGATTTGATGGTGTTTATCGCCGTCTACGACCAGAGCAGCGTTACCGAGGTGTCAGAAACGCTGTTCGTCAGCCAGTCGACCGTGAGCTACAGCTTGAAGAAGCTGCGCACCAGCTTCGAGGATGAGCTGTTCATCAACACGCGGGCGGGTATGCGTCCAACGTACAAGGCCAGCACCATGTACGGCCATGTGCAGAAAATCCTCGAAAGCATCAACCTGTGCCACGCCGGTGGCCAAGCCTTTGACCCCACCCAGAAAGCCGTGACCTTCAACGTGTGCGCCCCGGAGTATTTCGAGCAACTGATCCTGCCGCGCCTGTTGAAGCACTTCGATCGCGCGAACCTGCCGGTGATCGTCAATGTGCGCAAGCTGGAAACCGAGATCCCTGCCGACGACCTGCGCGAAGGCCGCCTCGACCTGGTGATTTGCTTTGGCCCGCACTTTCACCGCGCGCATAAAGACTTCAAGACCCAGATGTTGCTGGAAGATGATCTGGTGTGTGTCTTCGACAAGCGCGCGGCACCCCGCGAGGCGGCGTTCAGCCTGCAGTCGTTCGTCGAGCGGCGCCACGTGTTTCCCACGCCGTGGACCTCCGACACCAACATGGTCGACGGCTGGCTGGCGCGTCAGGCCCACAAGCGCCAAGTGGTCGCACGGGCCAACAGCTATGGCGCGGCGTTGAAGATGATCACCGGCACCGACTTCATCGTGACCCTGCCCCGCCGCGTCCACAAACTGCTGGCCCCGGCGTCGGTGTTCGGTCACTGCGAGGCGCCCCATGGGTTGCCGGGGTTCACCCTGGATATGCAGTGGAACGAAACCAGTGAACAGGACAGCGCCAATACCTGGTTCAGGGAGCAGGTGGTCAAAGTCTGCGCTGAACAGGGATTACTCTGACCTTACGCATCGACGGTTGTGGTGGATGGAAGCGCTCAGCCGATCGCGACCTTACTGTAGGAATCGCGATCGATATCCAGCAATTCGACACTCAGTTGCACCTGCACACCTTCCGGCCATGGCCCAAGTTCCTGCACCACGGCCAGCAGGCTTTCTGACAGCTGCTTCTTGACCTGCGCCGAGCGTCCACTGAGCAACGCCAGGCGCACGGCGACAAAACCCCGCGGGTTCATGCCGGTGCCCACGCGAAAACTCTCGACCTTGAGTGAACGGCTCTTGATATCCAGCTCGGCGCCAAACTGACCGGAGGCCACCAATGCATGGTTCAGACGCAACAGGGCCTTGTCGGTGTCCAGTTGCGTCAGGTTGGCGGTGTATTCCAGGTGCAGGTGTGGCATGGGAGTCTCCGAAGTATCGATAGGAAGATTCCTAGATATACCACGGATAAAAGCATCAGACCTTTTTCGCCAGCCCGCGGTCGCTCATGAACGCCTCCAGCCGCGAACGCACCCAGCGCTCGGCCGGATCGGTGTCCACATGGCTGAGCCAGACCATGGACAGATCCAGGGTCGGCGTCTCGAATGGGTAGGGCTCACAAAACAGATTGCCCGACAGCGTCATGGCTTCAGCGGTGTAGTCCGGCAGGCTGGCGATCAGGTCGGTGCCGGCCAGCAGCGCCGGCAGCGCGCTGTATTGCGGCACCGACAGCACCACATGGCGCTTGCGCCCGATTTCCGCCAGCCACTCATCGGCAAACCCGGATACGTTGGCGGTGTGGGACACCAGCACATGGGGCCGCGCACAATATTCATCGAGGGTCAGCGGCCGGTCGGACGCGTCGGCGCGCAGCAAGCGCGGGTGGATATGGCGCAGCAACTTGCGCTTGGCATTCGCCGGCAGGCCACGGGTCTGGGTGATGCCGACGGTGATATCACCGGATGCCAGCAGATCGGGAATCCGCCAGTAATCCACATGCTGCACCACGAACACCACCTTCGGCGCTTCCTGGCGCAAGGCGCGCAGCAACGGCGGCAACAGGCCGAACTCGACGTCATCGGACAGGCCGATCCGGAAGGTCATGGTGCTGACGGACGGGTCGAAATCGTGGGTCAGGCTCAGGGCCGATGAAAGAGAGTCCAGGGCCGGCGACAGGTGCCGGATGATTTCCTCGGCCCGCGCGGTAGGTTCCATGCGGTGGCCGACGCGAATAAACAGCGGATCATTGAACAAGGTGCGTAACCGGTTGAGCGCCGAACTGATGGTCGGCTGGCCGAGAAACAACTTCTCCGCCACCCGCGTCACATTGCGTTCGAGCATCAGTGCCTCGAAGACCACCATCAGGTTGATGTCGGCCTTGCGTAATTCATTGCGATTCATCGGCACCTGCCCTTTCCCCACGACAAGCCGCAGTTTAGAAAGCCCGAGGGGCTGCGTCTATGCGCGCACTGTTCATTGGGCGGCTTTACGACTATATATTCAGCTCTTCACGGTCGCAGGAACACTATCGTGCTGGTTATTCTCGCCGCGGCCTTCCTCCTGGCCGGGTTCTGCATCTGGGTCATCCAGTTTATCGCGCACCCCACCGCCCGCACGTTGTTGCGGGTATTCGTCGGCTTGTGCCTGGCGGCGGTGGTGGCGTACCTGGTATTGGCGTCGGGTTATCCTATTTCGTTGCTGGTCTCATAGCGACCCGAGGGGCCGGCGCCTGTTCCTGGCCCTGGCGCAAACGCAGCGCGGCCAACGCCGCGACCACCAGCACCACGGCAATCACCTTCAGGCCATTCATCGCGTTGCCGGTACTCATCTCGATCATGCCCATCACCGACGGCCCGACAAACCCGCCCAACAGCCCGCAGGCATTGACGAAACCCAGCCCGCCCGCCAAGGCGACGCCCTTGAGACGCGAGGCCGGGTAGAGGAACACAATCGACTGCACCACAAAAAACATCACTGCCGACAGACAAAAGCCCAGCAGGCTGAACACCGGCCCCGACACCGACGCGATGCCCAACCCCAGCGCCATGGTCAGCAACCCGCTGATCAACAGGCGCCGCGCGCGGGTGGGTGTGGTCGCAAAACGCGGCAGCCACACTGCGCCCAAGGCGGCGGCGATCCAGGGCAGCGAGGTCAGTAACCCCACGCTCATGGTGCTCAATTCACCGTATTTGCTGATGATGCTCGGCAGGAAAAAGATCACCGTGTAGACCGTGATCTGATGGCAAAAATACACAAAGATCGCCAGCAGGATCTGCGGGGTCAGCCAGTTTTTCAACGCGTGGCCGCCCTCCCCGGCGCCTTCCTCGGTTTCCTGGGCAATGCGCTGTTCGATACCCTGCGCTTCCGCCGCCGTCAGCCACGGCGCCTGGCTCGGGCGGTCCGGCAACTTGCGCCACACCACCCAGGCGAACGCCACCGCCGGCAAGCCTTCGAGCAGGAACATCCACTGCCAGCCATGCCAGCCGAGCAGCCCGTCCAGGCGCATCAACGCCGCGCCCACCGGGCCACCGATGATGTTGGCAAAGCACACGCCGAGCAGGAAATAGCCGGTGGCCCGTGCGCGTTGTTCGCGGTTGAACCAGTAGGTCAGATAGAGCATGACCCCGGGAAACAGGCCCGCTTCGGCGATGCCCAGCAGCAGGCGCAATACGTAGAACGAGGTCTCGCCCTGCACAAACGCCATGGCCGCCGAGATCAGGCCCCAGGTCACCATGATCCGCGCGATCCAGAAGCGCGCGCCGACTTTGTGCATGATCAGGTTGCTGGGGATTTCCGACAGTGCATACGTGAGGAAGAACAAGCCCGCGCCCAGCCCGTAGGCCGCGGCGGAGATGCCCAGGTCGACGTCCAGGTGGTGCTTGGCCAGGGCGATGTTGGTGCGGTCCAGAAAGCTCAGGATGTAGGCGATGATCAACAAGGGCATCAACTTGGCGAACATCAATTTGTTCAGTACCTGCGGTTCACGGGCCTGGGTGGCAGTAGTCATCGGGCAGTTCCTCTTGGCGCCCCGCCAGCGCGGCTGGGGGGCGCATCAATGTTGTTCTAGGGTTCGAGTTGCACAACCAACGCCTGCGGGCGATGGGAAAACAGTTGCAGCAGCGCGCCGCCCAGGGCGCAGCCGGCCATCACGAAAAAGCACACGGTGTAGCCATGCAGCGTGGTCCAGCCGCCGCCCATCGCGATCAGGCTGCCCATCAACACCGGCGCCAGGCCGCCGCCGATGAACATCGCGGTGGTGATGATGCCGTTGGCCGTGGAGGTGGCCGACGGCTCGGCCGAGTCGCAGGCCACCGCGTAGTAGATCGGCCAGACCGCATTGGCGACCAGGCCGAACAGCAACTGCACGACGATGATCAGGGTCAGGGTGCTGGCGAAGTAGAACGCGCCGACACTGGCGGCCATCCACAGCCCGCAGATGATCAGGGTGGTACGGCGGCCGATGATGTCCGACAACGACGGCCACACCAGTTGCCCGAGAATCCCGGTCAGGGTGAACACCACGCTCATCCCCGCCGACTGCGCCAGCGACAGCCCGACGATGTTGTAGAGGTAGGCCGGCAACACGATATTCACGCCCATGTACACCACCTGCGTGAGCAGGGTGTTCCCCGCCGTCAACGCGATATTGCGGTTGCGCAGGGTGGCGACAAAGGTGCGCCAGGCGTCGCCCTTGATCTGGCTGGCCGGGGCATTGTCCGGTGGCGTCATGCCTTTGGCGGCGATGTCGACGTACAGCGCGGTGATGCGTTCGGCCGTGGAATACCGCGCCCAGAAGATCATCAGCGGCAAGGCCACCACGAAGGCGAAGAAGAACACGTAGCGCCAGTTGTCCTCGCCGAAGGTGCTGATCACAAAGCTGGCGACGATGCCGCTGAGCATCGCGCCGATCGGGTAACCGGTGTGGTGCGCGCCAAGGGCAAAACCGCGGCGTTCCACCGGCCACCATTCGGCGGTGTTGCTCACGCCCACCGGTTCGCCCCAGCCCGCGCCGAGGTTGACCCCGACACGCAGGGCGATAAACGTCGCGAGGTTGCCGCTCAACGCCTTGAACCCGGACAAAAACGAGATCGCCGTGTAGCCCAGCACCAACGGCACCTGGAACCGCGCGCGCTTCCAACCGCCGCCGTAGCGGTCGCTCCACATCGAACCCGGGATATCCAACAGGGCCAGGGCGAGCATGATCACCGTGGCCACGGTGCCCCACTGATCGGCGGACAAATCGAAATGCTTGGAGATGGTCGGCCCCAGGCGCAACACGATCTCACGGTCGTAGGCGTTGAGAATCCAGATCATCCAGCAAACCAGCAGCGACACCCAGGAATGCCGGTGAATGCTGCGCAGCGACGCTTTTTTTAAAGTTGCCATGAGCCTCTCCAGGCGCGCGAGGGCGCGCACTGACACAAGGTTGCGAAGGAATGTTGCTGATCGAACACACGCGCTAGCTGGCGAACCGTCGCTCGGCTATTCCTTGCACGCCCAACCCGGTAATGGCGAACAGCGCGCCGCGCTGCTGGCCGTCGTGCGGAAAACGTGGCAGCGGCGGCTTGGCCATGGAGGTCACAAACAGGGTGTCGAGGTTCGGCCCGCCGAAGGTCAGGCTGGTGACCTTCTTCACCGGCATTTGGATGATCCGCTCGACGTGGCCATCGGGGGTGTAGCGCACCAGCTTCCCGGCATAGACCAGGGCCTGCCACAGGCAACCTTCGGCGTCCACGGTGCAACCGTCCGCGGCGCCGCCACCCGAGGTGTCGACCTTGGCGAAGGTGCGCCGGTTGCTGACATTGCCGCTGGCGAGGTCGTAGTCATAGGCCCAGATCTCGCCCGACCAGGTGTCGCAAAAGTACAAGGTGTCCCCGGATGGGCTCCAGCACGGGCCATTGGAGACGATGATGCCTTCGTCCAGGGTGTGCAGGCGCAGGTCCGGGTCCAGGCGGTAGCGTCTGGCGCTGGCGCGGTCTTCCTGGGTGTCCATGGAACCGAAGACAAAGCGGCCCTGGCGGTCGACCTTGCCGTCGTTGAGACGGTTGTTCGGCAGGTGCGGTTCAGGGTCTTCGATCAGCGCCAGTTCGCCACTGGCCAGGTCCAGAGTGTGTACGCCATTCTGCAGGGCGACGATGGCCGCCGCGCCGTTGTGGCGCAGGGCCATGGAGCCGATTTTCTGGCCCACGTCCCAGGCACGCAGTTCGCGGCCGTCGTCGGTGCAACGCAGGATGCGGCCGTCGGCGCTGTCGATCCAATACAGCCGCTGTTGTTCGACGTCCCACACCGGGCCTTCGCCCAGGGTGGTCTTGACGTCCACAAGCACTTCGATACGCATGGTGTGATCCCCTTATTGTTGTTGTGCGGGATTCGGGCCGCGCCAGCACGCGGCCGTGTCGTCGGTTAGAAATTGACCTGGTCGCGCCCCTTGAGCCCGAGGATGTCCCGCGCTTCATCCGGCGTGGCGACGCGATGGCCGAGGGCTTCGATCACGCTGCGAATGCGCCGTACCTGATCGGCGTTCGAAGCGGCCAATTTGCCCGGCCCGTCCCACAACGAATCTTCCAGGCCGACCCGGGCATGGCTGCCCATCGACAAGCCCATGGTCGCCAGCGGAATTTGCCCACGCCCGGCACCAAGGATCGACCACACATAATCGTCGCCAAACAGGCGATCGGCGGTACGACGCATGTGCGCCAGGTCTTCCGGGTGCCCGCCGATGCCGCCGCGCAGGCCGAACACCGATTGGATGAACAGCGGCGGCTTGAGCAGGCCACGTTCCAGGAAGTGCGCGGCGGTGTAGAGGTGGCCGATGTCGTAGCACTCGATCTCAAAACGGGTGCGGTTCTCGGCGCAGGAATTGAGGATGTGGGCAATGTCGCGGAAGGTGTTGCGAAAGATCCGATCGTCACTCTCTTCCAGGTATGGACGCTCCCAGTCGTGCTTGAACTCGGTAAAGCGGTTGAGCATTTCGTACAGGCCGAAGTTCATCGAGCCCATGTTCAGCGAGGCCAATTCCGGCTTGAACTGCATCACCGGCTGTAGGCGTTCTTCCACGCCCATGGTCGGCGCGCCGCCGGTGGTGATGTTGATCACCACGTCGCTGGCAGCCTTGATCTGCGGCAGGAATTCGGCGAACAACGCCGGGTCCTGGCTGGGGCGGCCGTCGTTGGGGTCACGGGCATGCAGGTGAACAATCGCCGCGCCGGCTTCGGCGGCGCCGATGGCGGCGGCGGCAATTTCCTCGGCAGTGATGGGCAAATGCGGCGACATCGACGGCGTATGGATGGCACCGGTCACGGCACAGGTAATGATCACAGGACGTTTTTTGGACATGACGATTCTCCGACTTTTATTCTTATGAAAAAAATCCTGGGTACAGCTCGGGGTTCTTCCTTGGCGACTGGCGCCGCGTCCTACAGGTACTCGACGTTACCGTCGACACTGATCGCCTGGCCGGTCACGTTGCGGGCGGCGGGCGAACAGAGGAACAGCGCCATGGCCGCGACGTCTTCGGCGGTGACCATGCGTTTGAGGGAAATTTTGTTGAGGTATTCCTGGCGCATCTCGGGTTCGGGTACGCCGACCTGCTCGGCACGGGCGCGAATCACCGCGTCCATGCGCGGGCCTTCGACGATGCCGGGCAGCAAGGCATTGACGCGGATGTCACTCTCGCCCAACTCCGAGGCCAGGGATTTCATCAGGCCGACAATCGCCCACTTCGTCGCCGCATACGGCGTGCGCCACGCGTAGCCCAGACGCCCGGCCACCGAGGCGATATGCAACAGATGGCCGTGGGACGATTGCTTGAGCATCGGCACCGCATGGTTGGCAAAACGGTATTGCGCGGTCAGGTTGATGTTGATGGTGGCTTGCCATTCGGCGTCGCTGATCGCGTCGATACCGCCAGTGGGGCCGGCGATGCCAGCATTGTTGACCAACACGTCGAGGCCGCCGAAATGCTCGCGCTGCACCTCGAACACCGCCGCGATCTGCGCGGCATCACTGACATCGGCGCGGGTGGCGACGCTGCCTGGGTATTTGTCGCGAAACGCCGCCAGGGCCGGTTCGCTGACATCACACACATGCACCTGGGCACCGGCTTCCAGGTACGCCGCGGCCAACACTTCACCGATGCCGGCAGCCCCACCGGAAATCAATACACGTAACCCAGGATAGGGCTGTAGCCGCTGTAGGACACTCATGCACGTTTACCTCCTGAAGCAGACGACCGCGAACGGTCGTTCTTGACGAGCAGGCGCGCCAGGGAATCGGCGGCCTGCATGATGTCATCGGTCACCGCCGCCCGTGCGCCAGCGCCGTCGCGGGCGGCCAGGGCTTCGACGATGCGCGTATGCGCCTCCATCGAGCGTTGCAGGTGAGCTTTATCGGGGGCGACCAGGGCAAAGCACGGCCCCATGTGCAGCCAGAAATTCTCCACGGCGGCCATGGTCAGCTCGGCCTGGGCCACTGCGTAAATCCGGCGGTGGAAGGCGAAGTTGGTCCACAGGTAGCGCGACACATCGACTTCGTCGGCGGCGTGCTGCATTTGCTGGCACAGGTCGGTGATTTCGTCGAGGTCGGCTTTTTTCAGGAGCAATACGGCCTTCTCGGCCAGCAAGCCTTCCAGAGCGACCCGCGCATCGCGGATTTCGCGCAGGCGCTCGACCGTCATCATGCGGACCCGCAGACGCGAGGTTTCGGTGACTTCAAAGGCGTTTTCGGCGCTGAGGCGTTGCAGGGCTTCGCGCACCGGCATCGGGCTGGAGCCGAGCGCTTCGGCCAGGCCACGGATGGTGAGCTTCTGGCCAGGCTGGAAACGGCCACTCATCAACGCTTCGCGGATCTGGCGGTAGACCTGGTCTTGCAAGGTATCGCGGGACACCTGGCGCAGGGTGGGCAGGAGGAGCGGACCATCTGTCATGAGGCAAACCTGTGTTGTGGTTCTTATGTCCCCAATATGTGATCACAAATCAAATATGTCAAATAGTTTGCCTCTTCCCGAGGAACGCCCGTTGCACATGTGGGAGCGGGCATGCCCGCCCCCACCGATCACGCATCAGGGTTTCAGCGGAATTTCCCGATCCCGCTCCGAAAGCTCCGTGCCGTCGTCGGGATGCTTCCAGGTCTGCGGCTTTTCTTCCTCCAATTGCCGCCTGCGTCGTTCCTGCTCCCGTTCGTCCCGCTGTTTCTGTTCGTCAGTCATAGGCACCCCCGACCGTAAGAATTGGTTACGCCTGCAAGCATAGAACAAGGACGCCGCCGTGGGCCTGCACTGACCACTGATAACCAAAACGCATCAATAGATCAAAAATATTCACTTATCATTTCTAAATGTGTCAGCCACTATCCTTGGCCTTAAGCGAAACAAGCACTTTAAAAAGAACGCTGGAGACACAAAAGCATGACTAGCCCTACCCGCCCCGACTCTGCCCGTTCGAAAATTGGTGCGGTTTTCCGCGTTACTTCGGGCAACTTCCTCGAACAGTTCGACTTCTTCCTGTTCGGCTTCTACGCCACCTACATCGCTGCCGCGTTCTTCCCCGCCGCTAATGAGTTTGCGTCATTAATGATGACCTTTGCCGTGTTCGGCGCGGGCTTCCTGATGCGTCCGTTGGGTGCGGTCATCCTGGGTGCCTACATCGACGATGTGGGGCGGCGCAAAGGGTTGATCGTGACCCTGGCGATCATGGCCAGCGGTACGCTGCTGATCGTGCTGGTGCCGGGTTATCACACCATTGGCCTGTGGGCTCCGGCGCTGGTGTTGCTCGGCCGTCTGCTGCAAGGCTTCTCGGCCGGTGCGGAACTGGGTGGGGTGTCGGTGTACCTCGCTGAAATGGCTACCCCCGGCCGCAAAGGTTTCTACACCAGCTGGCAATCGGGCAGCCAACAGATCTCCATCGTGGTCGCCGCCGCGCTGGGCTATGGCCTGAACGTGTGGATGCAACCGTCGGTCGTGGCCGACTGGGGCTGGCGCATTCCGTTCGCCGTCGGTTGCGTGATCATTCCGTTCATCTTTGTGCTGCGGCGCAACCTTGAGGAAACCGAAGAGTTCGCCAACCGCAAACATCGCCCGAGCATGCGTGAAGTGCTGGCGACCCTGGCGAAAAACTGGTCCGTGGTCATCGGCGGCATGTTGATGGTGGCCATGACCACCACCGCGTTCTACCTGATCACCGTGTATGCGCCGACCTTCGGCAAGACCGTGCTGCAACTGACCACGTCCGATGCGTTGCTGGTGACCCTGTTGGTGGCGATCTCGAACTTTGTCTGGCTGCCCATCGGCGGCAGCCTGAGCGACCGCTTCGGGCGTAAACCGGTGCTGGTCGCGATGACCGCGCTGACGGTGCTCACGGCTTATCCGGCGCTGTCCTACGTGGTAAACGCTGCGAGCTTTGCGCATATGCTGGAAACCCTGCTGTGGTTCTCCTTCCTGTACGGCATGTACAACGGCGCGATGATCCCGGCGCTGACCGAAATCATGCCGGTGGAAGTGCGCGTGGCGGGCTTCTCCCTGGCCTATAGCCTGGCGACTGCGATCTTCGGCGGTTTCACTCCGGCGATCTCCACCTGGTTCATTCACATCACCGACGACAAAGCTTCGCCGGCCTACTGGTTGATGTTCGCGGCCCTGTGCGCCCTGTGCTCGACCCTCGCGCTGTATCACCGCGCCAATACCCGCGGGCAAGTCATGCTCGAGGCGGCGCAATGAAAGCGCTGTCGCAAACCCTGACGGCCCTGGCCCTCGGTGCCCTGGCACTGACGGCCCAGGCCGAACAACTCAAGGTGATGACCTCCGGTGGCTTCACCGCTGCCTACAAGCTGCTGGGCCCGCAATACGCCCAGCGCAGCGGCGACACCCTCGACACCGTCCTCGGCCCGTCCATGGGCAAGGCGCCGGAAGCGATTCCCAACCGCCTGGCCCGTGGCGAACACGCCGATGTGGTGATCATGGTCGGCTACGCCCTGGATGAGCTGATCAAACAGGGCAAGGTCGACAAAGCGTCCCGCGTGGAACTGGCGGATTCGCGGATCGGCCTGGTGGTGAAAGCCGGCGCGGCCAAACCGGCCATCGGCACCGATGCCGAACTCAAAGCGGTGTTGCTCAAGGCCAAGTCCGTGGCGTATTCGGACAGCGCCAGCGGCGTGTATGTCGAGAAGGAACTGTTCAAGAAACTCGGCATGCCGGCCAAGGGCACCATGATCGAACGCATCCCCGTGGCCGAACAGGTCGCCAAGGGTGACTACGAGGTGGGCTTGCAGCAGGTGGCGGAACTGTTACCGGTGCCGGGGGTGACTTACGTCGGCAAGATCCCTGAAGACGTGCAATCGGTGACGCGCTTCGCCGCGGGTATTCCGGTCAACGCCGAACACCCGGCGCAGGCCAGGGCGCTGCTGCACTACCTGGCCTCGCCCGAGGCGCAACCAGTGGTGCAATCCACCGGCCTGGACTCGGTATCACGCTGACCGAAACGGCAGCTCCCGCACCAACCGCTCCAACTCCAGCGCCGCTGGCGGCAACGTCCGCCCGCGGCGCTTGATCAAGCCCACATTGCGCATCACCTGCGGTTCCACCAGCGGCACACTCAGCAGGATCGGGTGTTCAGTGCCCGGCATGGCAATCGACGGCACCATCGCCACACCCAACCCCGCCTCGACCAAGCCGATCATGGTGGTCACGTGGTGCGTCTCGCAGATACTCGGCTTTTTCACCCGCACGCCGCGCAGGGCCTGGTCCAGCAGAAAACGGTTGCCCGAGGTTTTGTCCACCGTGATGTAGTCATGCTCGTAGGCCTCGGCCCAGCTCACGCTGGCGCGCTCGGCCAGCGGGTGATCGCGGCGGCAGGCCAGCACATAACGCTCCTGAAACAGCAACTCGAACTCCACCTCATCGGCCAGGCTGCCGCTGAAACTCACGCCGAAATCCGCCTCGCCGCTTTCCACCGCATTGCACACCTCACCGGCACTGGCATCCAGCACCCGCAGGCGAATCTTGGGGTAGAGCTTGTGGAATGCCGAGATCACGTGAGGCATGAAGTAATACGCGGTGGACGGCACACACGCGATGGTCACATCGCCCATCCGCGTGGAGGCGACGTTGCTGATGCCCATCAGCGCGATGTCGAGGTCGTCGA
The DNA here is from genome assembly GCF_014889455.1 of Pseudomonas sp. K8. Taxonomy (NCBI): domain Bacteria; kingdom Pseudomonadati; phylum Pseudomonadota; class Gammaproteobacteria; order Pseudomonadales; family Pseudomonadaceae; genus Pseudomonas; species Pseudomonas sp. K8. The sequence continues at coordinate 38,141 of NZ_VJWO01000019.1, read as the reverse complement.
GGATACGCTCGACCTGCGGCAGGAAGGCGCGCCCGACCATGGTCAGGCTGACGCGGCGCGTGGTGCGCTCAAACAGCTTCACGTCGAGGGCGGTTTCGAGCTTTTCGATGCGCCGGCTGAGCGCTGGCTGCGAGATCCGGATGGCATCGGCGGCGCCGCGAAAACTACCTTTGTCTACTACGGCGCGAAAGGCTTGGAGGTCGTTGAGGTCGAAGTTGATGATCACGGTAGGAAGCCAGTGGGAATCGGGATGGAGGGCATTATCGTATGGCAGGTGACGGGGCGCCATGTGCGTAAGGACCGGCGCCCGGATACGCCAGGTTGTCAGCATGAAACTGCGCAGTATGGCGCGTTTCGACGGCCCGCGAACCTGTCAGGAATGACAGTACCGCTGGTCTAGCGCAGTGTTGACGACGGGCTGGCGCGGGGCTTTTATTAAGCATGTCGCACTGCGTCGGTGCGCAGTAGGACATCAGGGTTTAGAGGATACGAACAATGAGCGACAGACAGAACGGCACGGTGAAGTGGTTCAACGATGAAAAAGGCTATGGGTTCATCACTCCGGATAGCGGGGCTGACCTGTTCGTACACTTCAGGGCGATTGAGGGCACTGGATTCAAATCATTGAAAGAAGGGCAGAAAGTCAGCTTCGAAACGGTAAAAGGGGAAAAAGGCATGCAGGCGGACAAAGTCCAATTGATCAGCTGATAAGCCTGCGACTCACCGCGTCACCCCGCCCACCCTGGGCCATGTATTGCACTGAAAATGGAGAACGGCCATGTCCAGAAAGACTCCACAGACTGCAATCTTCATCAGCAGCGAAACTGCCGCCCACGATGCACAGGACGTTTTCTTTCGCAGCAGCACCGCCCAGGGTGGTCGGGTGCTGCGCGAAGGGCAAACCGTCACCTACGAATTGGAACGGGGGCCGGGGGGCGAGTGGCAAGCGGTCAATATCAGGATCGTGGAAGAGCCGACGCTGAATTAGCGCCATCCTGCGCGCCGCCACTCGCGGCGCACTTCACTACAGCTGAAAGCGTGCCACCGCCTCGTTCAGTGCGACCGCCAGTTGCGCCAGTTCCCGGCTCGCGCCGTTGATCTGCCCGGCGCCGGAAGACGATTGCGCCGACAAGTCGCGAATGTTGACGATGTTGCGATCGACTTCCTTGGCGACCTGGGCCTGCTCCTCGGCGGCGCTGGCGATGACCAGGTTGCGCTGGTGAATCTGGTCGATGGAATCGGTGATCTGGCTCAAGGCACCGCCGGCGCCTTCCGCCAACGCCAGGGTGTCGGTGGCGCGTGCGGTGCTCGACTGCATCGAGGTCAGTGCGTGGTCGGAACCCGCGCGCATGGCGCTGACCATCTGGTCGATTTCCAGGGTCGATTGCTGGGTGCGGTGCGCCAGGGCGCGCACTTCGTCGGCCACGACCGCAAAACCGCGTCCGGACTCCCCGGCCCGCGCCGCTTCGATGGCGGCATTGAGGGCCAGCAGGTTGGTCTGCTCGGCGATGGAGCGAATCACGTCGAGTACCTTGCCGATATCCCGCGATTGCTCGGCGAGGTGTTGCACCAGGGTCGAGGTCTCGCCGATGTTGCTGCTCAGGGCTTGAATCGCGCTGACCGTTTCGCCCACGCGATGCTGGCCTTCGCGCGCCGTTTCATTGGACACCCGCGTGGACTCGGAGGTGGACACCGCGTTGCGCGCCACCTCGTCAGCTGCGGAAGTCATCTCATTGACGGCAGTGGCGGCCAGCTCGATTTCCGCGGTCTGCTTTTGCAGGCTGCGGCTGCTTTGATCGGTAATGCCGTTCAGGTCGGTAGCCGACGACGCCAACTGCCCGGCCGACTGGCGAATCAGTTGCAAGGTGCCGCGCAGGCTGGCTTGCATACTCTGCAGCGCCACGAGCAGGCGGGTCACTTCGTCGTCGCCGGTCACTGCCACCGTTTCGGTCAGGTCGCCACGGGCGACGTTTTCCGCGGCCCGCACCGCATGGCTCAGCGGGCCGACGATGCTGCGTGTCAGCAGCCAGGCCAGCGCCACGGTACTCAAGGCGGCCAGCAGCACAAAGCCGAAGACCATCGTGCGCGAACGGCCATACTGCGCCTCGGCCGCCTGCCCTTGTTGGTTGATCTGCGCGTTGTAATAGTCGGCCAATGCGTTGAGCTGGGCGCCGGAGCCATCGACCACGGTTTTCATATCCACCAACAGCAACTTGTTGAGCTCAGCCCCCTGTTGCTGGTCGGCCAGCGCAAACGAGCGGGTCAGCCCTTGCTGGTACTGGCGCAACGAGACCTGGAACTGCTCATACAACGCGCGCACTTCGGCGCTGTCGATCACGGCCTCGAGGTCGGCCAGCTTTTTGCTCAGGTCCTGGCTGCGCGTGTCCATCTGGCTGCGGTACTGCGGGATGCTTGCCGGGTTCGGGTCCAGCGCCATGCGCAAAGAGATGGTCCGAATGCGCAACATAATCTCGCGGATATCCGAGACCAGACGCATTTTAGGCACCAGCCCACGCTCGACCTGGACCGCACTTTCACGAATGCTGGCCATGTTCGAGAGCGCAAAAAAACCGAGTACGGCCACCAGCAAAGCAGCCAGGGCAAAACCCAGGCCCGCGCGACGGGCGATGGACAGGCTACGTAAGGACATTTTTCGAGGCTCTTTTATTAGTGATCAGATGTCATACAAGAGCATTTCGGCCGCCAGGATCAGGACTTTAGAGACGTCATCCATTTCCCCGCGTGCGCCTGCGATCAGTCATGCAGGATTACAGGGAGATTTGCGTATGCGGAAAAATCCCTGCACGGGAAAGAACCTGATCTCTCCATCTGAAACGAAAAAGCCTGCAGAACGCTCGGTTCAGCAGGCTTTTCGCTGCGGGCATCGGTTAACCGCCCTCAAGCGCACCCGCACGGGGTTGACGCTCGAACCGCGACTTCACACGCCTTGTCGATCCATCGACTACTGACAAGTCCCACCTTTGTGATGCGACCCCGTGCCCCCGACCGGATGTGTCCCCTTCGGACACGCTGCGGCAAAAAACGGGCTACACGCCAACACCACCAAAACCCCGACCAATAACAGCTTCTTCATACCATCCTCCGTGATCGTCACGACATATGATGGCATAAAGATATCACACCTCCACAAAACCGATACTCGGTTACTTCGCCCAAGCCTGCGGGCCACTGAAGAACGCCTGCGCATTGCTGTCCAACGTCTCCAGGTGATACCCGCCCTCCTGCACGATCACACAGGGCAACCCCAGGCCGCGGATGCGCTCACCCAAGCGCGCAAACCCGTCCCGCGTCACCGCGACTTTGCTTTGCGGGTCCAGTTCGTAGATATCGAAGCCCAGGGAGAGCACCAGCACATCCGCAGAAAAGTCCTTCAGCGCCTTGAGGGCCAGTTCGAGCTGTTCAAAGAACACCGCCTCGCTGGCACCGTGGGGCATCGGCAGGTTGAGGTTGAAACCTTCGCCGGCCGCGTTGCCGCGCTCGTCGGCAAAACCGGCGACAGCCGGGTAGAAGTTGGTCGGGTCGCCGTGGATCGACACGTAGAGCACGTCGTCGCGGTCGTAGAAAATCTCCTGAATGCCTTGGCCGTGATGCATATCGGTATCCAGCACCGCGACGCGCTGGAAGCCTTCGCGCAACACCTGCGCCGCCACCGCGGCATTGTTGATGTAGCAGAAGCCGCCCGCCGCATCGAAGCGCGCGTGATGACCGGGGGGGCGACACAGCGCGTAGGCGGCGGGCGCGCCATCGAGGACGGCCTTGGCGGCAGCGACGGCGCTTTGGGCCGACCAATAGGCCGAGCGCCAGGTCCGTTCGCCGACCGGGCAACTGCCATCCGCCAGGTAGCGTGCGGCTTGGGCGAGGATGCCGCGCAGGGAGTTGGGTTCACGCACGAAGATGTTGGACATGACTTCGTCGCCCCACTCTTCAGGGATTTCCTTCCAGCGCGGGTAAGCCTCCTGAAGGAAGGTCAGGTAGGGCGCAGCGTGTACCGCCAGCAGCGGCTCAAGGCCGTGGTCCTCGGGTGACACAATCTCAAACCCCAGGGTTTGCGCGGCCCGCAGCAGGTTGCGGGCGCGCTCGGGGACTTCCTGCGGCGTTCGCATCTGGCCACGGGAGTAGTAGCTGCGCGGATAATGCAGGAGTTGTTCGGGATGGAAGAACGTTTGCATGGGAATCTCCTGAGTGAACACGCTGCCGGTGGGCGCTGGCTTGCCTGCGGCCCGGCAGGTCGTCTTCAGTCGTCCTGAATGAGGCGGTCAGTTGGCTTGGCCGGCACGTTTCAACACGGCGTTGAGTAAAACATCGGCGCCCTGGCGCACGTCCTCGGGCAGTACGTCTTCGGCTTCGTTGTGGCTGAGGCCGCCGACGCAGGGGATGAAGATCATCGCCGTCGGGCAATAGCGTGCGAGGTGGATGGCATCGTGGCCGGCGCCGCTGACGATGGGCTGCTGGCTGTAACCCAAGGCGTCCACCGCGGCTTGCACGCAGGCCACGCATTCGGCATCGAACGGCGTCGCTGGGCTGACCCAGTGAGGGCTGATGGTGACGCTCAGGCCGCGCTTCTGCGCGATGGCCTGCAAGCGCGCCCTGACCTGCTGCTCCATCGCCTCAATGTCGGCGTCGCGGTGATGGCGCAGGTCGACGGTGAAGGTCAGCAAACCGGGAATGGTGTTGCGCGAAGACTTGGCAATGCTCAACTCGCCGACGGTGGTGAGGCCCTGGGGGGCGAAATCCATGGCGAGGCATTCCAGGGCCTGGATCATTTTCGCGGCGCCATACAGCGCGTCCTTGCGCAGCGGCATCGGTGTGGTGCCAGCATGCGCGGCCAGCCCTTCGACCCGCACATCGAGCCAGCGAATCGCCTGGCCACCACTGACCACGCCGATGCTCTTGGCGTGGTCCTCAAGGATCGGGCCTTGCTCGATATGGGCTTCGAAATACGCATCCACCGCCCCGCCCAGGGCACGCTTGCCGTGGCAGCCGAGTGTGCGCAAGGCGTCGGCCACGCTGATGCCGTCGGCATCGGTGGTGGCCAGGGCTTGGTCCAGCGCCAAGGCACCGGTGAACACGGCGGAGCCGAGCATGGCGGGGGTGAAACGGGCGCCCTCCTCGTTCGTCCATACCGCGATTTCCAGCGGCTTGCGGGTCTGGATGCCATGGTCGTCGAGGCTGCGCATCACCTCCAGGCCGGCCAGCACGCCGTAGACACCGTCGAAGCGGCCGCCTTCCGGCTGGGTGTCGAGGTGACTGCCGATCATCACCGGCGCGGCGTCCTTATCCGTACCGGCACGCCGGGCGAACAGGTTGCCGATGGCGTCCATGCTCAGGCTCAGCCCGGCGGCCTTGCACCAGTGGCTGAACAGCTCGCGACCGGCGTGGTCTTCGGCGCTCAACGCCAGGCGGCAACTGCCGCCGCGCGCGGTCGCGCCGACTTCGGCCATGGCCATCAGGCTGGCCCATAGACGCTCACCCTTAATCTTCAACATTGCACCCGCTCCATTAAACACCAGGGGCCATTTCCAGGCGGTGGGCGGTGGCGTGGCGGCGCGACAAGGCCAATACGCTCACCAGCGAGACCGCCGCGATCAGGCTGTAAAACACTGCCATCGGCCACCATTGGCCTTGGTATTCGTGGGCCAGCCAGGTGCCGATCAACGGCGTCAGGCCACCGGCCAGCGCACCGCACACCTGATAGGCCAGGGAAATCGCGGTGTAGCGCACGCGGGTTTCAAACAGGCCGCTGACAAAACCTGCGATCACCGCATAAAACGAGGCCATGCACACCACCGCCAGGGCGATGCCGAGGATGATCAACGGCGCCTCACCGCTGCTGACCAGCACGAACATCGGGTAAGGCGACGCCATCGCCAGCACCGTCATCGCGCAGAGGAAACGCGTGGCGCCGACCTTCTCCGCGACCCAGGCCGCCAGGGGCTGTACGCAGAACTGGATGATGGCGACGACGAACAGGCACTCCAAAATCAACGAGCGCGGTAGGCCCAGTTGCTGAGTGCTGTAGGCAATCATAAAAGTGTTGGTGAAATACACGCCGGCGATACCCAGGGTGTTGGCACCGATGCACAGCAGCAGCGGGCGCCAGGCGGTCTTCAGCACCTCGATCACCGGGGCCTGGTCCGGCTTGAGCGCCCGTGCCTTTTCGGCCAAGGCTTTGTCTTCGAGGAACTCAGGCGACTCGTTCACCCCCAGGCGAATCGCCAGGCCAACGATCAACAGCAAGGCGCTGGCCAGGAACGGCAGACGCCAGCCCCAACTGAGCAGGTCTTCTTCGGGCAAACGGGTCACCGCGCTGAACGCCAGCAGCGACAGAATCAGCCCCGCCGGGCTGCCCAACTGAGCAAAGGAGGCAAAGAAATTGCGGCGGCCCTTTGGCGCATGCTCGCCGGCCATCAACACCGCCCCGCCCCACTCGCCACCGACGGCGATGCCCTGCACGATGCGCAACAGCACCAGCAGGACCGGCGCCGCGACGCCGATCTGTGCGTAGCTCGGCAACAATCCGATGCACACCGTGACCACGCCCATCATGACCAGAGTGATCACCAGCGACTTCTTGCGGCCGATGCGATCGCCGATATGCCCGAACACAATGCCGCCCAACGGCCGCGCGAAAAAGCCCACGGCAAAGGTGCCGAACGCGGCCATGGTGCTGAACAATTTATCTTCGGAAGGGAAAAACAGCTGACCGAACACCAACGCGGCGGCGGTGGCGTAGATATAAAAGTCGTACCACTCGATCATGGTACCGATGAAAGCGGCGGCCGCAGCACGGCGAGGCTGGGGCGAAGCGGAAGGCTTCATGGGGCGGGCTCCTTTGGTTATTTTTTTGGCAGGAGAAAGGTCGAACGCATGCGCTCTGATGGCGCTTGTTGAGGGTGAGTTATCGTCGCGGGGCTATGATTAGTCAATTTTCTATTTATTATTCCAATTATAAATCCTGCTTATTATTGAGCCGCGCCATGCCCGAAACCCGTCGCGATATTCACCCGCTGCTCAACGACCGCCTGGACTGGAACCTGCTGCGCACCTTCCGCGTCATTGGCCAGGAACTGAGCATCAGCCGCGCCGCCGCACGCCTGCACCTGACTCAGCCGGCCATCAGCCAGGCCCTCAAACGCCTGGAAGAACAACTCGACTGCCAACTCATCGCCCGCCGTGGCCCGCGCTTCGTACTGACCGAGGCCGGCGAACAGATCTTCGCCATCGCTGGCGAGATGTACGGCCAGGTCTCGCAGATGAGCAACGCCCTGCAAAAACCCGGCGATGAAGTGATCGGCAAAGTGCGCCTGCTGATGATCAGCCGCATCAACTCCAACACCTTCGATGAGTTCCTGGCCGAGTTTCACCGCGAACACCCGCGGGTCGACCTGGAGGTCGAGGTAATGCGCAGCTCCGACATCGTCGCCGCCCTGCTGGAAAAAACCGCCACCCTGGGCCTGAGCCTCAACCGCCGGCCACAGCCGCGCCTGGAACAACATCTGTTCCTGCACCAGCGCTATGGTTTTTTCTGCGGCAAACACCACCCACTGTTCGGCCGCAGCGGCTTGGCCGAAGGGGACTTGCAGTCGGAAAACTTCGTCAGTTTTACCAGCGACCAGATCGGCGGGATGCTCTCGCCGTTGACCATATTCCGCGATCAGCAGGGGTTCAGCGGGCGGATCGTGGCGTCGTCACCCAGCCTGGAAGAAGTGCGCCGCCTGGTCATCGCCGGGTTTGGCCTGGGCTGCCTGCCGATTCATGTGGTGGCGGAGGATGTGCAGAACGGACTGCTCTGGCGATTACCGCCGGATGAGGGGATTGCGGATGTGGATATCCATGTGTTGTGGCATCGGGAGCAGAAGATGAGTCGCGCAGAAACGGTGTTTATCGACAGTCTGTTGGCTCGTCTGGCGCGGTAGCCGAATGTATTCAGCGATTTATCAGACGGTTCTCTCAGGCGAACTCAATAGGGCCTTGGCTTGTTCATCCTGGACTTCGGCGAACTTTGTAAACTCTTTCCTCGTCAACTAAAGTTCAGCTCGTTGAAAACATTGTTTTTGCTTCGCCAATTAATGACACCTGTCACACCGGCCAGGCCGAACTTTAAAAAAGTTCATCAATACCAACGAACACATCCCTGATGCGTTCATCTAGCAGCAGGAACAGGAATAACATCATACGTTCCTATACTTAATGAAGCGTAAACAACCACATTCAAAAACAATAAACCGCCCCTGGCTCTACTCAGTATTTTGCGCCACCTATCAGGTGAATTGAACCGAGCACTGCTATTGCTCTCGATTCTTCAAGATCCTTTTTGCGGCGCCAATAATTTCTTTCAGCGACATTTCATCTGCTTGATAGGCAATGTCGCATAGGCAGTGGCGAAGGCTCGCGGCGGTTGGTTCAGCGTGATCCCGGCTCGTGAAAAAAGCATCCAGTCCCACGCCCAGGACGTCAGCGATTCGCTCCAACATCTCGATGCTAGGGGCGTATTCGCCTCTCTCGTAACGACTCACTGTCATCGACTCACACCCCAGTGCTTCGGCAAGGGCGGCCTGTGTCCATTTATTGTCTAGTCGTAAGTGCTTGATTCGCTTGCCTATACGTATAGTGGCACTTTGCTTCATCTGAAATATCACTTAAAATCAAATGCTTACACCTATTCACCTCCCCAGGAAGATCATAAAAAGGCTAGATTGCTATTATTTTCTAGCCAATTTCAGTATAGTCATTTTTTGACTATCTGAACGATGTTGAATTGCTAAGGAATTTTCCCATGGACGCCGAAAATTATGCCTGCCGGAAAATGCGATTGATTTTTGGTGCCTGCAGGTACCCGCGTTTGAGAAGCACCCAGCAGTTATTTGTCGTTACAGGTCAAAAAACACCGCTCCTATTGCCTATGGTTGGGTAACTGGGGGTAAACGTTCATGCTCACACCTTCCCACCTTCAACAACTGACACGACAAGGCATGATCGAACAGGCGTTACGCCAGGTCGATATCGAGCACGAATTCAGCCTGGTTTTTCAGCCGGTGATTGATTTGCGCAGCTGGCGCACCGTAGCGTTCGAGGCATTGGCACGCTGGAACAGCCCAGAGCTAGGTGACGTGCCTCCCGGCCAGTTCATTCCGATTGCCGAGCGGATCGGCCTGATAAATCGCCTGACCACTCACCTGCTCGGCAAGGCATTGCTGATTGCCTCTGACTGGCCCCGCCACATTTGCCTTTCTTTTAACTTGTCCGCGCACGACTGCGCTTCAGACGAAATCGCCGGACAAATAATCGAAATCATCAAGGCCAGCCATTTCGACGCCAGGCGACTGGACCTGGAAATAACCGAAACAGCGATCATGCAGGATGTTGTTAAAGTGCAACATACTATTGACAGGTTCTGTCGGCTAGGTTGCGGAGTGGCCCTTGACGATTTCGGCACTGGATACTCCAGTCTTAGCCAACTACTTTCGCTGGCGCTCACTAAAATAAAAATAGATCGAACCTTTATTACTGGCATTGATGAAAACCCCACCCGCTACAAAATTGTAAAGTCTCTAGTTGCTTTGAGCAGTGACATGCAACTGGAATGTATAGCCGAGGGCGTGGAAACTCGCGAGGAATTGGAAGCATTGATTAGCCTGGGTTGTTTTTTTGTCCAAGGTTATTACTTTTCACAGCCCATGCATCATTCGCACATAGATAATTGGCTCAAAGACAATTGAATGGTTCGTGGCATGCCAAAAATTCAATATCGAGCGCTGACTGAAGTGCAGACCTTCGCAAGGTATCTCTAATATCCAACCCGGTGCGAAGTGGCTAAACCTGGAAGCGTCCTTGCATTTTCTGGCCAACTGCAGCTCAGAGATCCAGGCAACGGATTCCTCAGGCACGGTGGCCTTGGTTTGCTCGGATAAACCGCCAGCCTTGCGCGCTTCGCTCATGGTCTCCTCGGCTTGTTTACTGAAGGCGCCGGAGGCACACTCCAGCCCGGAGAAAACCTGTTTGAACTGGTCACGGGTGGTGTCGGACATGGGTTATCCTCCCTGTTGGGTATAGAGCTCTATCGCCGCAGACACAAAAAACTTAAGGACGAGTTAAAAATGCCTATTGCTTAATGGCTAAACAGCCAATAAAACCTTCCATCAGAACTAAATCAAGGATGAATCTGTGTCACAGCAAAACTTCAACGACAACATCGTAAACTGGACATTTGAAAACTACGCAACACTGGCAAGCTTAGTTAGCGGTATCGCTATCTGCTTGTTAGCCTTGTACATTTATTCACGTTCAGGCTCACTGATATTCCTACGCGACTTAATATGGCGTTTTTTCGGTGGCTCCACAAAGTTTGAAACCGAAGACTACGAACAAATACGAAAAAACCTCAGGGAAGTTGAATACTACCGATTCGAGTTCAACATACCCGCACAAAACTTGACTGACACCAAACTCGCCGAGGAATGGATCAAGAAAAATGGCTTCTGCCATAGAGATGTTGCACGAGCAAGAAAATATATAGACTGGAAAAACTTTAACAGCCTAAAATTTAAAGAGACCCTGTTTTCGAAAAAAGCTCAATGTGCGTTTTTTTGCGCTACTCTTCTTTTTCTTCGTAATTATCAGCATTTCAGTACCACTTACGAACGCAAAATACCTGATGGTTTCATTGAAAGACGCTCCGGAAGCTCCGTCATTTTACCTATCCGAGGGCGATGCTAAATTCAGCTTTTTCAAATCCGACCCAACACTAACAGAGAAACAGTGCCAGTCACCGGAATCACTTAAAAAATTTATCAATCACGAGTTCTCAGAAAAAAACATCAACATCATCTGCTCGCTCTTTGGCGAGGACAAATACCGTGAGCATGTAAACAATGGGCTCAAGGGGCAACGAGGGCTTCTTCTGGCAATCGTCGCAATTTCGATTTTCTCCGTGTTCTGTATATTGGTGCGAATATCCAGATCAGGTGTTGCAAAAAAACTCCACGAAAAAATTCATCCGCCCAAAAAACAAATTTTCAAAAAATAACCCATCCAGCTGAATAGCTTTGCGACTCTTACATTACACCGTTAGAGTCGCCTCGCTGGATTGATCACACCCCGAAACCTATCTAATGCCTTTTCTAGACTACGAGCAGGCTCATAGGACGTTTGGCGAAGACCTTCGCTGCGGCCTCTTCCGCTGACAGCGAAGCTCCGAAGATGCTGTCCAGCCGCATGGCGGAATCGACCAACACGGCTTTGCCCTGCTGGAGGTGCTGAACCACTCTCGCCAGAAGGCCCTTTCAGCCAAGCCAATGGGCACGCCGAGCCACTGCTGCAAGGCGGCGCGCAGCCGTCCGGGTTTCCAGTGTTTCATGGTCAGACACCCGCCATGATCGGGTCGTTGGAGAAGCCGTCGCGGTCACAGAAGAGATGTACGTCGCCGTGGCGGGGATCAAAGGGTCCACGATCACTGCGGCGCCGGTGCGACCGCGACGAGAGCATTCAGCACAAAGTGGATGATCCCGGAGCCAGCCGAGTCGAGTATTTTGCCAGTGGTAGCTATAGAGCCTGGGTTTACTCTCGCTCATCGCCGGGGAAATTTGATGCGTGCGAAACGTTATCAATTAGAACTTTTAAAAGCCTTCACTAGACTCAATCAGCAACCCCTGATAATTTAACTTAAAATCAGACCCAACTTATAAAGCACACACAACATGACTATTGAAAACAACATGAGAGGGATAGTTATAGCACCCTCACTAGATCTCGACACACATAAAAACATTAGCTACTTAGGAACCATTCACCCCGACACCTTTAAAAAATACTTACTTTACTTTGACAAAATTGACATCCCAAAAACTACCAGAATAGGTTTTAAATCAACACCTGACGATAAATTTCTCGAGAGCGCCGGAATCTTAGAGCACACGCTGCACGACGAGGGCTCTACATTTCAGCCAAAGCACACAAAACTAAACCTAATCGAAAATGCCCTGAAGATACGCCATAGTGTCCAACCTGGGCAGTGGAGCCTGGCGAATCACAAGCTCTCTCCGAGCGAGAACCAGCTTACGAAGAACCCAGGGATCGAAATAAAAATTTATGAATGCCTACCGATTCCAAGCCCAGAATCATCTTTCGACGACATATTAAACTACAAAGACAAGAGAAAAGATGAACTATTAGAATTTCGAAATCATCTAGACGACATCTACCAACTGATTCTTTCTCAGCCAGACACCGAGAGAGGTTTAGTGACAGCAATAGCAAACCTCAAAAAATCCATAACCAACGTCAATGCCTCAGCTACGAAAGGCCTACTACGAAGAGTTGCTTCCAGCTTCAACATCAGCCTTAACATCGAAAGCACTTTTTCGTTGGCCAGTGCTTTACTAGCAGGAGACAAAAGTCAGGTCGCCAAAGAAGCATTGGGTTTCATTAGCCTTGAACCTGCAAAACTATTTACAGCGACTGAAATCCCGAAGGATCTAAAGGCGCTCTCTTATTTGGTTAACCTCAACAAAATATGACATCACTCGTCCAACCTTTATAACTCGATAGCGATGGGGATCCGTCCTATACGGAGATGCAAGCAACCAACCTGAGATCTTTTTACTCTCTAACAGAAAACCTACAAAGTAGGCGTTTCAAGTGTGCTTCCACAACGACACAGTGATAAAGCTTTGACGCACTATCGGCTGACAGCTGGTCAAGTACCGCGTCTCTCAGAGCGTCTCGATAACTCAGCAATCATTCGATCATGCAGTCGCTGGACCCAGTTGCGATAAGTCCTATCCGCCGATGGCTCCAGTCCCAGCTGCCGCATCTGCTCAGCAACGGATAGCTCCCGTTCCGGTAGATAGCGCAGGCTCGCCAATTTGGCTAACCGCTGGCCCTACTCACCTTGATGTTGCAACCAGGCCAATGCGGCTTCCACCTCGCGTGCCATGTGATCGGGACCGGCTCCCACGAGTAGATCCCTCGAGCCCGGCGTACCACGCCCCCCCCCCCCAGTTTTGGCAAGACATTCGAAAGAGAATCGGTGCGAGTTTGGCAGCATCAACACGGACTCGAACAAAGTAAGCATCTTTCAGCTCGAAGTGATTTTCGCTTTCGGGGGGAGTTCATGGTTTTTTCACCCCGATCCAAAAGCTGCAGGTACGTGCGCGCTTCGGCGTACTGAATAACGCCTGCTGCGCCTTCTACGGAGACCACCACATTGCTTGAGTAGGCAGCGGCGGGAGAGCCGCGCAACAAGGCGCGGTAGCGGGTATCGCATCACCAAATCCTTATGAGTGATGGAAGGCTGCTGGGCGAGCCTTGAGAATTGCCCTAAACCAAACCCCAACAACGAAAAAGCCCCTGAAATGTTCAACCATTTCAGGGGCTTAGTCTTATTCAATAATGGCGGAGAGATAGGGATTCGAACCCTAGGTACCGGTGAAGGTACAACGGATTTCGAATCCGTCCCATTCGGCCACTCTGGCATCTCTCCAACGGCGCGCATCATAACAGCCTGTCTCTGGAAAGCAAAGCGCCGAAGCGATTTTTTTCCGTGCTATCAGATGCTTGCGTCGATTACAGCGGTACGCCGAGGCGCTTGGCGACTTCTTCGTAGGCTTCGATCACATCACCGAGGCCTTGGCGGAAGCGGTCTTTGTCCATCTTCTTCTTGGTGTCCTTGTCCCACAGGCGGCAGCCGTCCGGGCTGAATTCGTCGCCCAGGACGATGGAGCCGTCGTGGAACACGCCGAATTCAAGCTTGAAGTCGACCAGCAAGAGGCCGGCGTCGTCGAACAGCTTGCTCAGCACGTCGTTGACCTTGAGGGACAGTTCCTTCATGCGCGCCAGTTGCTCGGCGGTGCCCCAGCCGAACGCCACGACGTGGGATTCGTTGATGAACGGGTCGCCCTTGGCGTCGTCCTTCAGGAACAGCTCGAACGTGTAAGGGTTGAGCTTGAGGCCCTCCTCCACGCCCAGGCGCTTGACCAGGCTGCCAGCGGCGTAGTTACGCACGACGCATTCGACCGGGATCATGTCCAGCTTCTTGACCAGGCACTCGTTGTCGCTCAGCAGTTTGTCGAATTGGGTCGGAATGCCGGCCGCTTCGAGTTTCTGCATGATGAAGGCGTTGAACTTGTTGTTCACCATGCCTTTGCGATCAAGCTGTTCGATGCGCTTGCCGTCGAACGCCGAAGTGTCGTTGCGAAACAGCAGGATCAGGCGGTTGGCGTCGTCGGTCTTGTATACCGACTTGGCTTTGCCGCGGTAGAGTTCTTCACGTTTTTCCATGATGGGCTCCGCTTTGAGTGAGGTGGGCTAGGCGATGTGTCGCCAGTCGAGCCCTGAATCTTGATCGGCCAGTTGCAGCCAGTCCGGGTCGCACCCAAGGGTATCGACAAAACATTGCCGGGCCAGCTGCGGCAGGTTGTTCTTGCTGCTCAGGTGGGCCAGGACCAGGTGTTGCAGGTCTTGCCAGCCCAACTCATACACCAGGTACGCCGCCTGGTGGTTGTTCAAATGCCCGAGTTCGCCGCCTACCCGTTGCTTGAGAAAGTACGGGTAATGACCGCGAGCCAACAGGTCTCGGCAGTGGTTGGACTCGATCATCAATGCATCGAGATCCCGGTAACCGTCCAGCACCTTGGCGCAGTAGGAACCCAGGTCGGTGAGTACGCCGAAACGTCGCTCGCCGCCACTGAATACATACTGCGTCGGCTCCTGGGCGTCATGCGCCACGGCAATCACATCGATGCTCAAGGCACCGATCTGCAGTTGCTCGCCACCGGCCAGGAAGCCTGCGGGTTCAATGGGTTTGCGCATCCCGCGCAAGGTGCCGCGACTCAGGTACACCGGAAGATTGTAGCGCCGAGACAGCAAACCCACGCCATGCACATGGTCGGCATGTTCGTGGGTCACCAGAATCGCGCTCAGCTGCGAGGGGTGAACCCCCAGGCGCAGCAGGCGCCGCTCGGTTTCCCTTAACGAGAAACCACAATCCACCAGCACATACGTGTCGTCTTGAGCGACCAGCGTGCCGTTCCCTTGGCTACCGCTGCCGAGAACGGCAAAACGCATCGGATCAGCCCAGGTTGTCCTGAATCACGCCCAACACCTTGCGCGCTGTTTCAGCTGGCGCAACGGTGTTGATGTTCTTCTCGACGGTGACTTGCACGCTTTCGCCAACCTTGCTCAAACGAATCTGATAACGCTCGGCGCGGGTTTCGATCTCTTCCTTGGTCGGCGCGCTGCCGAACAATTTGCTGAAGAAACCTGGCTCGGCGTCTTTCTTCTCGGCTTTTTCCGCCACGTTGATGTAGTACAGGCCCAGGCTGCGGTTGATGTCTTCAACACGCCAAGGGCCTTGTTCCAACGCGCGACCGACACTGGCCCAGGCACGGTCCAGGTCTTCACCCAGGTTCAGCACCACGTTGCCGCTGCCGTCTTCGGTGAGGCTGACGCGGCTCGGGGTGTCGTAATCGCGTGCGGCGAGCAGGGAGATCGAACCGCCCTTCTCGGAAATGCGGCTCATGCTGGCCAGCATCTCGTCGACCAGTGCGGCGTCGACGCCGGTGTTGACCGAGCGGTTGGTGAACTCGACGTTGGACGTGCTGCCGGCAGGACGCTCGGCGCTGACCACATAGACTTCACTGGTATTGCGCTGCACGCCAGGCTCGATGCGTACACGTACACGGGCTTCGCTGTCAGCGGCGATACCGCCGGACTGCAAACGCTTGGCCATGCTGGCGGACAGCTCGCTGCCCTGCTGCCACGCCGTGGTGAACTCACCGGTCTGCGGGCGCTGCTCGTCGATGCGGAAGCCGTTGTCCTGGAAGAACTGCACCGCCACCGGCCAGACTTCGGCAGGTGGGCGCTGTGCCACGATCCAACGCGAGTCGCCGCTCTTCTGCAGGCTGTAGTCGCTGGTATTCGCCACGGCCAAGATCGGTTGTGGACGCGGCACCACGTACTCACCCTTGGCGGTGTCGTCGGCGACATTGCGCGGAATCGGCAGCAACGGGTCAAGGCGCTTGGCGACATTGACGTCCGGCGGCAGTTGCATCGGTTTGGTTGCTTGTGCTTCCAGGTAATCGCTGCCGCGGTCACGGAAGTAGCCTTCCGGGCCCCAGATCCAACCGCAGCCACTGGTGCTGGAGATAATCAAGGCAAGTGCGGAAAGTCCGGCCAATCGCTTCATGCGTAGTGCTTCCTCAATTAAACCAGGACGCCGGACTGGCGCAGGGCCTGTCGCAGCGGTTCGTGACAGGCTTCGCTGAGGCGGGTGAGCGGCAGACGGATACCGTCCGGCATCATGCCCATCTCGAACAGCGCCCATTTCACGGGAATAGGGTTGGATTCGATAAACAGTGTCTTGTTGAGCGGCATCAGCTTCTCGTGAATCGCACGTGCGGTCACGGCATCGCCGGCGAGGGCGGCGGCGCACATGTCGCTCATGGCACGCGGGGCCACGTTGGCGGTCACCGAGATGTTGCCCTTGCCGCCCAGCAGGATCAGCTCGACAGCGGTGGCATCGTCGCCGGAATACACCAGGAAGTCGCTGCTCACGCCTGCCAGGATGTCCTTGGCGCGCTGCAGGTCGCCGGTGGCTTCCTTGATGCCGATGATGTTCGGCACAGTGGACAGGCGGATCACGGTCTCGGCCTTCATGTCGCACGCGGTGCGACCTGGCACGTTATAGAGGATCTGCGGGATATCGACCGCTTCGGCAATGGTGCGGAAGTGCTGGTACAGGCCTTCCTGGGTCGGCTTGTTGTAGTACGGGGTCACCAACAGGCAGGCGTCGGCGCCGGCTTTCTTGGCGTTCCTGGTCAGCTCGATCGCTTCACGCGTCGAGTTGGCGCCCGTACCGGCGATCACGGCGATACGGCCCGCGACACGCTTGACCACGAACTCGATGACCTGGATGTGTTCTTCCACGTCGAGAGTGGCCGACTCACCTGTGGTGCCGACCGCCACAATGGCGTTGGTGCCCTCTTGCAGGTGGAAGTCCACCAGTTTGCCCAGGCTATCCCAGTCGAGACGACCTTGTGCATCCATGGGTGTGACCAGTGCCACCATACTGCCCGCAATCATGCAACCGCTCCTGCCGGAAAAAGAGAGCCGTAATGGTACTGGCGCCAAGATGCTTGTACAAGCGAAGTACCGCCTGAGGATGCGTTCTGGCGCAACTAAACGACGGGCATTGCCATCATTGCGCGAAAGTGCGGGTCGAGACGGGGTAAAAACCCGCCGATCACGCAATGAAAACGCCACCTCCTATCCCTTGGCGACGCTTTTCGCTACCCTTCATGCTTTGATCGATACAGCCCTCACCGTATCGACCGCTCATCGTTTTAGGAAGGCTGCATGTCCACCCCCACAGTTCGCGAACAATTCCTTGTTATCAGTGCCCTCGGCGCCAACCCCATGGAGCTGACCAACGTCCTGTGCCGCGCCAGCCATGAAAACCGCTGCGCCGTCGTCACCTCCCGTCTCACCCGCCATGGCGAGTGCAGTGCGCTGGTGCTGCAGATTTCCGGCACCTGGGACGCCCTGGCACGCCTGGAGACCGGCCTGCCGGGCCTGGCCAAGAAGCACAACTTCACCGTCAATGTGGTACGCAGCGCCGCGCTGGAAAACCGCCCGCAGGCCCTGCCTTATGTGGCGTATGTCAGTTCGGCCTACCGCTCGGACATCGTCAACGAGTTGTGCCAGTTCTTCATCGACCATAACGTCGAGCTGGAAAACCTCACCTGCGACACCTACCAGGCACCGCAAACCGGCGGCACCATGCTCAACGCCACGTTTACCGTGACCTTGCCGGCCGGCGTGCAGATCAGTTGGCTGCGCGATCAGTTCCTGGACTTCGCCGATGCCCTGAACCTCGACGCCTTGATCGAACCGTGGCGCCCACAGAACCCAATGTAAGGAAGCCCCCATGGCGGTAGTCATCGACAAACCCGTAGCCGATTTCGAAGCCCAGGCCACCAGCGGCCAGACCTTCAGCCTCGCAGCCCTCAAGGGCAAGCAAGTGGTGATCTACTTCTACCCGAAGGACAGCACCCCGGGTTGCACCACCGAAGGCCAGGGTTTCCGTGACCAGTACGCAGCGTTCAAGGCAGCCAACACCGAAGTGTTTGGCGTGTCGCGCGACAGCGTGAAGTCCCATGAGAACTTCAAGGGCAAGCAGGAATTCCCGTTCGAGCTGATCAGCGACAAGGACGAAGCGGTTTGCCAGCTGTTTGATGTGATCAAGCTGAAGAAGCTGTATGGCAAGGAATACCTGGGCGTGGATCGCAGCACCTTCCTGATCGACAAGGATGGCGTGCTGCGCCAGGAATGGCGTGGCGTGAAAGTGCCAGGGCATGTGGACGCCGTGCTGGCGGCCGCCCAGGCTTTGCACAACGCGTGAGCATCATCGGGAGAGGGCGCACGCGCCCTCCCCTCGCTTCAGAGTAAGGGCGCCACCACCGGTTCCTGCCGCGGCCATGCATCCAGCACCGCCTTGAACAGCGTCGCCAGGGGGATCGCAAAGAACACGCCCCAGAACCCCCACAACCCGCCGAACAACAATACCGCGCAGATGATCGCCACCGGATGCAGGTTGACCGCCTCCGAGAACAGCAGCGGCACCAGTACGTTGCCGTCCAGGGTCTGGATGATGCCGTACACCGCCATCAGGTAGATGAACTGGTCGCTCCAGCCCCACTGGAACAGGGCGATCAACGTGACCGGCACCGTCACCACCACCGCGCCGACATACGGCACCACCACTGAAATGCCCACCAGCAATGCCAGCAGCGCCGCGTAGTTCAGGTCCAGGGCAATAAAGGCGATGTAGGTCACGCCGCCACAGATGATGATCTCGATCACCTTGCCGCGGATGTAATTGGCGATCTGCCGGTTCATCTCCTCGGCCACCCGGGTGATCAGCGCACGCTCACGCGGCAGATAGCCACTTACCCAGCGGCCGATCATCGCGCGGTCCTTGAGGAAGAAAAACACCAGGATCGGCACCAGCACCAGGTAGATCATGATGTTGACCAGCAACGGCAGGCTGGACAGGGAAAAGGTCACCGCCCATTGCCCGAACTTTCCGATCTCGCCGCGTGCCACTTCGATGGCTTGCAATACCTGCTCATCCGACACCAGATGCGGGTAGCGCTCCGGCAACAGCAGCAACAGCGACTGCCATTTGGCGAGCATGCCGGGCAACTCATTGAACAGGGTGATCAACTGGTGCCACAGCAGTGGCACGACCACCACGATAAATACCAGCAACAGCCCCATGAACAAAGCAAATACCAGCCCCACTGCCGCCGCGCCCGGTAAGCGCAGACGCTCCAGGGTGGTGACCAACCCCTGCATCAGGTAGGCCAGCACCATCCCCGCCAGTACCGGGGCGAGCATGCCACCCAGGGTGAGGACGGCGGTAAAGGCCAGGAACAGCAGGACCGCCAGCACCACGGCTTCCTCGTCGGAGAAGTAGCGCTGAATCCAGTCTCGTAACACTTTGAACATCAATCAACCTCGGGTGGTGGGAAGCGGACGCTTCAGGCCTTGCGCAACCAATAACGGTAGACACCGGCGGCGTCTTCTTCATGCACCAGGGTATGACCGGCCAGCCTGGCAAAGGTGCGGAAATCACGCTGGGAACCGGCATCCGTGGCGATGACTTTGAGCACCGCGCCGCTGGCCAATCGATTGAGTTCGAGTTTGGCCTTGAGCAAAGGCAACGGGCAATTGAGGCCGCTGGCATCGAGTTCGGCATCAAAGGCTACAGCGTCGGTCATGGTTTTACTCCGGGCAAGCGTTCAGGCTGCTTAGAATATCTGGTCCGACGCTCAGTGTCCGGCTACAGTAAGCTCTTTGTCGAAAGGCTCTGTGCATGACTTTTTTGCGCCCCACCCTGCTGACGCTGGCCTGCCTGCTGGCCTCCCCGGCCTTTGCCGACGACCTGCCGTCACTTGGCGACGCCAGCTCAGCCATTGTCTCGCCACAACAGGAATACCAACTGGGTCGCGCCTGGCTTGCCTATTTGCGTGGCCAGGTCGCGCAGCTCAACGATCCGCAGCTCAAGGATTACGTCGAATCCAGCGTGTACAAACTGGTGGAGACCAGCCAGGTCAATGACCGCCGCCTGGAATTCATCCTGATCGACAGCCCGCAGCTCAACGCCTTTGCCGCGCCTGGCGGTATCGTCGGGGTCAACGGCGGGCTGTTCCTCAACGCCCAGACCGAAGGTGAATACGCCTCGGTGCTGGCCCACGAATTGGCTCACTTGTCTCAGCGCCACTTCGCCCGCGGCGTCGAAGCGCAACAGCGCATGCAGATCCCGATGATGGCCGCGATGCTCGGCGGCATCATTGCCGCCGCAGCCGGTGCGGGCGACGCCGGCATTGCTGCAATTGCCGGCACCCAGGCCGCGGCGATCCAGGAACAACGGCGGTTCTCGCGCCAGAATGAACAAGAGGCCGACCGCATCGGCATCCTCAACCTGGAGAAAGCCGGTTACGACCCACGCTCCATGCCGACCATGTTCGAGCGCCTGATGCGTCAATACCGCTTCGACGCCAAGCCGCCGGAATTCCTGCTGACTCACCCGGTGACCGAATCGCGCATCGCCGACACCCGCAACCGTGCCGAACAGGCCAAGCTCGGCGGCACCGAAGACAGCCTGCGTTATCAATTGATTCGCGCACGGGTGCAGCTGAAATACGAAGACACGCCAGGCCTCGCCGCCAAGCGCTTCCAGGCCCAACTGGACGAAAATCCGAAAAGCGACGTGGCGCGCTATGGTCTGGCCATCGCCCAAATCAAGGGGACCAAGCTCAAGGAAGCCCGGGAAAACCTGGCCCCGCTGTTGGCCAAGTCGCCCAACGACATTACCTACAACCTGGCGCAGATCGAGCTGGACATCACCAGCAACCGCTTGCCGGATGCCCAGCAACGCACTGACCGGATGCTCACCCAGTACCCCGGCAACTATCCGCTGAACCAGGTGCGAGTGGACCTTTTACTCAAACAGAACCGCACCGCCGATGCGGAAAAGGCCCTGGACGGTTTGCTCAAGTCGCGCCCGGACGATCCGGACGTGTGGTACCAAGTCGCCGAAACGCGCGGCTTGTCCGGCAATATCATCGGCCTGCACCAGGCGCGCGCCGAGTACTTCGCCCTGGTCGGCGACTTCCAGCAAGCCATTCAACAACTGGACTTCGCCAAGCGCCGTGCCGGCAGCAACTTCCCACTGTCGTCACGTATCGACGCACGCCAGCGTGAGCTGATCGAACAGGAACGCTTGGTGAAAGGAATGATGGGCTAAACCCACCGCCCACAAAAAAGCCCCGCCCTCGTTAAACGAAGGCGGGGCTTTTTGATGCGCCGGTGTTACTCAGCCAGCTTGAAGGTAATGAAGCTGGCACGGCCCTGACGCAGGACGCGCATCGAGACCGAACGGTTCTTCGGCAGCGCCTTGGCGATGTCGGTGAACTGCTTGGTGCTGTCGATGGCCTGATTGTTCAGGTGAGTGATCACATCGCCTGGCTGCAGGCCGATCAACGCGGCAGGACCGTCCTGCACTTCCTTGATCACCACGCCGCTTTTCAGGTCGAAGGCCTTCTTCTGCTCGTCCGTCAGCTCGGCCACTGCAATACCCAGGCGGTTGCTGCTGCGCTCGGCGCCCGGCTTGGTGCTACCGAGGGCATCGAGGGTCGCGCCTTCTTCCGGAATGGCGCCGACGGTCAGTTCAACGTTCTGGCGTTTGCCTTCACGGATCACTTCCAACTTGGCTTTGCTGCCCGCCTTGAGCGCGCCCACCAAATGCGGCAGGTCTGCCGACATGACGATCGGCTGGCCGTTCATGCTCAGAATCACGTCGCCGACTTGCAGGCCGCCCTTGGCTGCCGGGCCGTCGTCCTGGATCTGAGCGACCAGCGCACCGGCTGGCTTGTCGAGGCCGAAGGACTCGGCCAGGTCCTTGTTCACTTCCTGGATCACCACGCCCAACCAGCCACGGCTGACCTTGCCGCCGCTTTTGAGTTGGTTGGAAACGTCCATGGCCACGTCGATCGGGATGGCGAACGACACGCCCATGAAGCCACCGGAGCGCGTGTAGATCTGCGAGTTGATGCCGACCACCTCGCCGTTCAGGTTGAACAGCGGGCCACCGGAGTTACCCGGGTTGATCGGTACGTCGGTCTGGATGAACGGCACGTAGTTTTCGTTGGGCAGGCTGCGGCCGATGGCGCTGACGATGCCTTGGGTCACGGTGTGGTCAAAGCCAAACGGCGAACCGATCGCCACGACCCATTGCCCGGCTTTCAGGTCCTGGGACTTGCCCAGTTTCAGCACAGGCAGGTCCTTGCCGTCGATCTTCAGCAACGCCACGTCGGAACGTGGGTCGGTGCCGACCAGCTTGGCTTTCAACTCGCTGCGGTCAGCCAGACGGACGAGGATCTCGTCAGCGTCGGCAATCACATGGTTGTTGGTCAGGATGTAGCCATCGGGCGAGATGATGAAGCCCGAGCCCAGGGACTGCGCTTCACGCTGGCCACCGCCACCGCCACGGGGCGCGCGTTGTTGCGGCATGCCACGCTCGAAGAACTCGCGCAGCATCGGCGGCAGGCCTTCCAGGTCCGGCATCTGCTGGTCGGAGACTTTGCGCTCGGGCAGTTTTTGCGTGGTACTGATGTTCACCACGGCAGGCGAGGCCTGCTCGACCAATTGGGTGAAATCAGGCAGCTCGACCGCTTGCGCGGGCACGGCCTGACCCAACACCAACAATGTGGCGACTATGGATAAATAGGACTTCAAGCGTGGTATCGACATACAGCTCCCGTTACGACGAGCAGGGTTGGGCGACAGGGTTCTGGAAACGCCGGAAACTGTGACCGACATCTCCGTTCCGCGAACAAAACATGGTCAGCGCCGACAAGCCCTGACCTATAAAAAATATGAGAGATTTTTGCAAGTGAAAATGCTGATCCAGACATTTCATCACGCTCGGCAACCAACCTCGCATGGACGTAGGGTGAAAGGCCAGGATGAACATAAGATTAACGACTCACGGCTTGGCGGCTGGTTTTTTTTCACCGCGCACCGACAGCGCGATGCGCTCGGCGGTGCCCATGGGGATTTCGCCCACCACCGTGACCATCATTTCGCCATCCACCGTATTCAGCCGACGCGACACCGCCACCGTCGGGCCCAACTGGGTACGGGTTTCGGTAACGCCGGATTCGCCGATCGGCTCAAGAAATACCGAAAACCGCGCCAACCCATCTTCATACATCCGACTGTCGACCGTCGCTTTGGTCTGGGTGTCTTTGCGCGCACCGCTACTGGTCAACTGGAAACCCGGCGGCAACCATTCCAGATGCCAGTCCTGGGCAGGTTGCACCTCTGGCGCTTTAGCCGTGGCCACTGCAATGGGCGTGCAATCGCCAGAGGGTTGCAAGTCGCGATCATCCGGCGTGACCGAGGTGTTCAATTGCGTGAACTGGAAACGCTCCAGCAACTGCCCCTGATCGTTCACCAGCAGGGATTTAAGGGGCAACGCGGTTTCGCGGTCCAGGTGCAACTCAAAACCATAGCGGTATTGGTCACGCGGGGTGATCGACACAATCACCGCATTTCGACCGGCCACGCGAGATTTGCCGATGACGGCCAGTTCGTAGAATTGCGCGATTTTTTGCGGATCAAGCGCACGTGAAGGGGCATCACGCGAATTGCTGAGGCCGGCGACAAGAGTGCCGCTGACGCATTGCGTCCGACCGTCTACCCGCACGACTTCCTGAGCCGAGCCGTCGAGCTGCAAAAGCCGCTCGCGAACCTGACCGTCCTGGACACGATGCCAGATGTCGTGGGTAGAAAAATTACCGTTACGCTCGTAGACGAACGTACCTTGGAAGCTTTGCTGTTGCTCAGCACGCCCAAGTCGAGTCAACCAGTCTTGGGCATCATCGGCGTGGGCGGGGAGTGCAAACCAACCACTGAGCAAAAGCGTAAGGAGCGGTATGGCGCGCATAGTGCTCCTCAACGGTTCAACGGTTTTCCAGGCTTGCCGCGCGAGCATAAGGCAGAGCGCTTTCAGTACCTTTCAAGGCCGATTCCTGTGCGTGTTGGCGCAGGTAGCCTGGAAGACGCTGATCCTGCCAGCCGGATTGCCCTTGAAGCACACCGTTCGCCATCGGGCCGGTAGTGTCGGAGCTTTCCTTGTAGCCTGCCAGTACGGCGGGGCCCTTGACTTGCGGGCCAGCCATGATCGGTTGCTGAGTCTGTTGGGCCAGTTCGGTACCGGCGATTTCGTCCTGGTTGTACAGGCGAACACCAGCCAGAACGGCAACAGTTACCGAAGCGGCCACTGCCAGGCGACCCAGGCTACGCCATGGCCCCCGCGCAGCTTTTGCCGGAACGGCTTCATCAGCCAGTGCAGCAGAAACGGCCGCAGCAATATCCAGACGAGGGATTAGAAGATCCTTGTGCATCACCGCCCGAGCGACTTGGTAACGAGACCAGGTATCACGGGTTTCGGCATCACCGAATGCATTGAGCACCCGACGAAGTTCCAGTTCATCCGCTTCGTTATCCATCACTGCGGACAGCGATTCCTGCAGGGCATCACGACTCATGGCGGTTCCTCTCTTGGCTGTCGCCGCTGTCTTTAGTTTTCCTGCAACAACGGTTGCAAGGCTTTATCGATGGCTTCCCGGGCCCGGAAAATCCGTGACCTTACAGTCCCCACCGGACACTGCATGACGCTCGCAATGTCTTCATAACTCAGACCATCGAATTCACGTAAAGTTAACGCCGTCCGTAAATCTTCTGGCAGTTGCTGAATAGTGCGATGAACGGTGCCTTCGATCTCGTCGCGCAGCAATGCACGCTCCGGCGACTCGAGATCTTTGAGGCCGTGATCACCATCGTAAAATTCTGCATCTTCCGAACTGACATCACTATCCGGTGGGCGGCGTCCGCGAGACACCAGATAGTTCTTCGCCGTGTTGATGGCGATGCGGTAGAGCCACGTGTAAAACGCGCTGTCACCGCGGAAATTGCCCAGCGCACGGTATGCCTTGATAAAGGCTTCCTGTGCAACGTCCTGCGCTTCATGGGTGTCGTGCACAAACCGCACGATCAACCCGAGAATTTTGTGCTGGTATTTCAGCACTAGCAGATCAAAAGCTCGCTTGTCGCCGCGTTGAACGCGCTCGACCAGCTGCTGATCCTCTTCCTGGGTTAGCATGAACACTCCTCGTTGTACTTGAAGGAGGCTTGCATAACTGAACGATCAGGCTTGCAAACATAGACTCGGACTTTCCGCAAAAGTTCTCCCCTCCAAGCAAGTTTCCGGCATGCACTGATTTGGCACACACGAAAAACGCAGCGCGGGCAATGCCGGCTGCGCGAATAATCTTGTCGCCGGTTTCCTGACGCGTCCAATGCTCCCGACGGGCCAATAAACTCAACGTTTTCCCAGCTTTCGGGCAACCTGCTATTGAGTCGGGGCTTATGCAAAAAGTTCCCACTTCAATAACCGGTCCATTTACCTTGGCCGTGCACCGTAATTTCACATTGCCACGAATGCGCGGCTATTGTGCCGCTCCCCCCCTCTATATACTAGTAGCCCGTGTGACCCTTTGATTCGCCGATCCAGGCGTCCTGTTTGCGCCAGCCCCTGTGGATCGCTTTTTGCGGAATCCTTCAAATGAGCCAACAGTTTCAACACGATGTCCTGGTGATCGGCAGCGGCGCAGCCGGCCTGAGCCTTGCGCTGACCCTCCCCAGCCACCTGCGCATTGCGGTGCTGAGCAAAGGCGACCTGGCCAATGGCTCGACATTCTGGGCCCAGGGCGGTGTTGCCGCCGTGCTGGACGACACCGACACGGTGCAGTCCCACGTCGAAGACACCCTCAACGCCGGCGGCGGCCTGTGCCACGAAGATGCGGTGCGCTTTACCGTCGAACATAGCCGCGAAGCCATTCAATGGCTGATCGACCAGGGCGTGCCGTTTACCCGTGACGATCACGCCGGCAGCGATGACGGCGGCTTCGAGTTTCACCTGACCCGCGAAGGCGGGCACAGCCATCGCCGCATCATCCACGCCGCCGACGCCACCGGGGCCGCGATCTTCAGGACCCTGCTCGAACAAGCCCGCCAACGCCCGAACATCGAACTGCTCGAGCAACGGGTCGCCGTCGACCTGATCACCGAGAAACGCCTGGGCCTGTCGGGCGAGCGCTGCCTCGGCGCCTATGTGCTCAACCGCAACAGCGGCGAAGTCGACACCTACGGCGCGCGCTTCACCATTCTCGCCTCGGGCGGCGCGGCCAAGGTCTACCTCTATACCAGCAACCCCGACGGTGCCTGTGGCGACGGCATCGCCATGGCCTGGCGCTCGGGCTGCCGGGTGGCCAACCTGGAATTCAACCAGTTCCACCCCACCTGCCTGTATCACCCGCTGGCCAAGAGCTTCCTGATCACCGAAGCCCTGCGCGGCGAAGGCGCGCACCTGAAACTGCCGAATGGCGAGCGCTTCATGCAACGCTTCGACCCGCGCGCCGAACTGGCCCCGCGCGATATCGTCGCCCGCGCCATCGACCATGAAATGAAGCGCCTGGGCATCGACTGCGTCTACCTGGACATCAGCCACAAGCCCGAAGCGTTCATCAAGACTCACTTCCCGACGGTCTACGAGCGCTGCCTGGCCTTCAATATCGACATCACCAAAGGCCCGATCCCGGTGGTGCCGGCCGCGCACTATACCTGCGGCGGCGTGATGGTCGACCAACACGGGCGCACCGACGTGCCCGGCCTGTACGCGATCGGCGAAACCAGCTTCACCGGCCTGCACGGCGCCAACCGCATGGCCAGCAACTCGCTGCTCGAATGTTTTGTCTATGCGCGTTCGGCGGCGGCGGACATCCTTGAACAACTGCCGCAGATCCCCGTCCCGGCCGCCCTGCCCCGCTGGGACGCGAGCCAGGTGACCGATTCGGACGAAGACGTGATCATCGCCCACAACTGGGACGAACTGCGACGCTTCATGTGGGACTACGTAGGGATCGTGCGGACCAACAAACGCCTGCAACGCGCACAACACCGCGTGCGACTGTTGCTGGATGAGATCGACGAGTTCTACAGCAACTACAAAGTCAGCCGCGACCTGATTGAATTGCGCAACCTGGCCCAAGTGGCGGAGCTGATGATCCGCTCGGCCATGGAGCGCAAGGAAAGCCGGGGCCTGCATTACACCCTCGACTACCCGCAGATGCTGCCCGAGGCCCGCGATACTATTCTGGTGCCAACCACCTACGCCGACTGAACTTCAGGCGAACCCGCAGGCGCCGGTGTACATCGGCGGCCTGCGAATCCTTGGGCACACAGATCGACCGCACCACCCATTCGCCCTGCACCCGATAGCGCAGCACCACGATCAACGGCAACGCCAGGCTCTCGGGACGCAGTTGCACGCGGTGCCAGCCGCGCGCTTCGCTCCACAACTGCCACCCGCTTTCGTCACGGCGCAGGCCGCGAATCGACGAACGGTGAGTCAGCCGGATATGGCGCGGGATAACCCAGGCGGCGTGAGCCAGGCACAGCAACAGGCCAAGGCTTGAATAAGGCAAATCGACAAGCAGCAGCGCACCCAGTGCGGACGACTGGGCCAGGAGATAGGCCGCCAGCAACAGCCGCGAGGCCTGCCAGCGGCATTCGAAGGCGGGATTACTTGGGCTGGACACGATCCAGGATCATCCGAACCATGCGCTGCAGCTCCGGGTCTTCCGATTCGGAGCGTTCCATGAACCAGCCGAACATATCCTGGTCTTCGCATTCCAGCAGGCGCACGTAACAGTTGCGATCCACCTCGTTAAGGGTCGAGTAAACCTCTCTGACGAATGGCACCAGCAACACGTCCAGCTCAAGCATGCCGCGACGGCTGTGCCAGTAGAGGCGATTGAGTTCTACATCTTCGACCATGGAACGCTCCTCAAATAGATTGCAAGTATACAGGCCCCAAGGCAGCGGAACAGTCGGCTTTGGTCGCCCCCTACAGAAACTATCCATTTGTCGGGCGCCCCTCTATGATGCACCTAGACTTTTTGACCTGCGATGACCCATGGCCGACTCTGCTTTCTTCTGCCCACTGACCCACGAAGGCGTTCTCGCCGTCCGCGGCGCCGACGCTGCCAAGTTCCTGCAGGGCCAACTCACCTGCAACCTCAACTACCTGAGCGACACCCAGGCCAGCCTCGGCGCGCGCTGCACGCAAAAAGGGCGCATGCAGTCGAGCTTTCGCATCCTGCTGCAAGGTGATGGCGTGCTCTTGGCCATGGCCACCGAGCTGCTGGAACCGCAACTGGCCGACCTGAAGAAATACGCGGTGTTCTCCAAATCCAAACTCACCGACGAAAGCGCCGCCTGGGCACGTTTTGGCCTGGCGAACGCGGATCAGGCCCTGGCGAGCCTGGGCCTGGAGCTGCCGGCCGCGACCGACAGCGTCGCCCGCAGCGAACAATTGATCGCCATCCGCGTATCCCCTGGTCGCACCGAACTCTGGGCGCCCGCCGAGCAAGCCGAAGCCGTGCGCAGCCAATTGACCGCGCAGTTGCAACCGGCTGACTTGAATGACTGGCTGCTGGGCCAGGTCCGCGCCGGTATCGGCCAGGTCATGCCGCAGACCCGCGAGCTGTTTATCCCGCAGATGCTCAACCTGCAGGCCGTGGGCGGCGTCAGTTTCAAGAAAGGCTGCTACACCGGCCAGGAAATCGTCGCGCGCATGCAATACCTGGGCAAACTCAAGCGTCGCCTGTACCGCCTGAGCCTGTATGCCGCTGAATTGCCCGAGCCCGGCACGCCGCTGTTTTCTCCCAGCCACAACAGCTCGATCGGCGAGGTGGTGATCGCGGCAAAAGCTGACCAAATGGTGGAACTTCTGGCGGTTCTGCAAGCCGAAGCAGCCGAGAGTGGTGATGTGCATTTAGGCACTCTCGAAGGTCCCGCTTTGCAGCTACTTGACCTGCCCTACCAATTGGATCGTGATCGAGAGATCCAGCACTGATCGTCGCACCCCTTTGCAACACCTTAGAGAGCATGAATGAACGAGCTGGCGGAAAAAGTCCAACAGGCTTTGATTGCGGCCATCGACAACGATGACCTGGTTCTGCCGACATTACCGGAAGTGGCCCTGAGCATTCGTCAGGCCGCCGAAGACCCGGAAATCGGCATCAGCCACTTGAGCAAAGTGATCGGTCGCGACACCGCGCTGTCGGCGCGCTTGATCAAAGTGGTCAACAGCCCGTTGTTGCGGGCCACGCAGGAAGTCACCGACCTGCACACCGCCATCACCCGGCTGGGCACCAACTACAGCAGCAACCTGGCGATCGGCCTGGTGATGGAGCAGATCTTCCACGCCCGTTCCGAAGTGATCGAACAGAAAATGCGCGACGTCTGGCGCCGCAGCCTGGAAGTGGCGGGCGTCAGCTACGCGCTGTGCCGCAGCCACAGCCAGCTCAAGCCGGACCAGGCAGCGCTCGGAGGCCTGGTGCACCAGATCGGTGTGCTGCCGATCCTGACCTATGCCGAAGACCATTACGAGTTGCTCTCTGACCCGGTCAGCCTCAACCACATGATCGAGAAAAGTCACCCAATGCTCGGCGACAAACTCCTGCGTGGCTGGGACTTCCCGGAGATGCTGGTCAAGCTGCCGGGCCAATACCTGGACCTGGAACGCGACTCCGCCAGCCTCGACTATATCGACCTGGTGCAAGTCGCCGTGCTGTATTGCCATCGCGGCACCGCGCATCCGCTGGCGGATGTACCGATCACCAACCTGCCGGCAGTCAAGAAACTGCGCCTGGACCTTTACAGCGACAGCGTGCGTGCGGAACTGGATGAAGCGCGGTCGATGTTCTACTGATCAACCGGCGACAAAACTGACGCGCACTTTCAAGCCCGTCGGTTCACCATCATGCAGGCTGATCTGGGCCAGATGCGCGCGACAGATTTCGCCGACAATCGCCAGGCCCAGACCGGAGCCCAGGCCCTGCTGACTGCGGCGATAGAAGCGTTCGAACACGCGGTCGCGCTCGTCCAGCGGAATGCCCGGGCCATCATCTTCCACTTCCAGCACCGCCGGTGCCGTCACGCGCAGGATCACATTGCCGCCAGGCGGCGTATGCGCCAGAGCGTTATCCACCAGGTTACTCAACAGCTCGTTGAGCAGCGTCGGTTCGCCGCGCAGCCACACCGGCTCGTCGGCCTCCAGCGCCAGCGCGACCCCACGCGCATGGGCCAACGGCGCCATGGCCATGCCCAGTTCGCGGGCCAACTGGCTGAGGTCGAGCAATTGCGCCCCGCCTTCGGCAATCGCCCGTGCGCCGTTTTCGATGCGCGCCAAGGACAACAATTGATTGGCCAGATGGGTCAGGCGGTCGGTGCCTTGCGCGGCGGTTTCCAGGGTGCTGCGCCAGGTGGCCGGGTCTTCGGCGCGCAGGCCGAGTTCCAGGCGCGCCTTGAGCGCGGCCAGCGGCGTGCGCAGTTCGTGGGCCGCATCGGCGATAAACTGTGCCTGGCGCTCGAACTGGCCCCGCAGGCGTTCGGTGAAATGGTTGATGGAACGCACCAGCGGGCCGAACTCGAGCTGCACCTCGACCAGCGGCAACGGCCGCAGATCGTCGGGCTGGCGCTCTTCCACGGCCGTGCGCAAGCGCTCCAGCGGGCGCAACGCCGCGCTCACGGCAAACCACACCAGCAATAGCGCGCCGATGGCGAGCATGCCCAGGCGCAGCAAGGTATCGGCCATCAGGCTGCGGGCCATGCTGACGCGGGCTTCATCGGTCTCGGCCACGCGGATTTCTGCCATGCCGTTCATGTTCGGTTCGGAAACCGCCTTGAGCAGGCTCACCACGCGCACGGCCTGGCCCTGGTACGTGGCGTTGTAAAACCGTGCCAATGCCGGGTAATCATCGGTGCGCGGCGTGCCAGGCGGCGGGCCGGGCAGGTTTTCGTAACCGGAAATCAGCTTCTGGTCGATGTCATTGACCTGGTAATAAATCCGCCCGGCGCTGTCGTAGGCAAAGGTGTCCAGGGCCACATATGGCACATTCGCGCTCAAGCTGCCGTCGACCTCGGTCAGGCCGGCGGCAATCGTGCGTGCAGAGGCCAGCAAGGTGCGGTCATAGGCGGTGTCGGCGGCTTCGCGGCCGTTCCAGTAGGCGCTCATGCCGCTGGCGACCATCAACAGCACCAGCAACAGCGCGAGGTTCCACAGCAGCCGCCAGCGCAGACTGCTGGGCTTATGCATCGCGCGCTTCCAGCAGGTAGCCGAGGCCACGGAAGGTGACGATGGCGATGGGCTGGCCGTCGAGTTTCTTGCGCAGGCGGTGTATGTAGATTTCGATCGCATCCGGGCTAGCCTCTTCGTCGAGGCCGAACACCTGGGCGGCCAGTTGCTCCTTGCTCATCACCCGGCCCGGGCGCGCGATCAGCGCTTCAAGCACGGCTTGCTCGCGGGACGTGAGGGTCAGCAACTCGCCGCCGACCGTGAAGCGGCGGGTGTCGAGGTCGTAGACCAGCACGCCGCAGGCCTGCTGGCGCTCGCCGCCGAGCACGCTGCGCCGCAACAGCGCCTTGACCCGCGCCTCCAGTTCCGTCAGCTCGAACGGCTTGGCCAGGTAATCGTCGGCGCCCAGGTTCAGGCCATGCACACGGTCTTTCACATCACTGCGCGCCGTCAGCATCAGCACCGGCAGATTTTTCCCACGCGCCCGCAAACGCGCCAACACCTCGAAACCGTCCATGCGCGGCAAGCCCACATCGAGGATCGCGGCGGCGTATTCCTCACTGCCCAAGGCCAGGTCCGCGGCCACTCCGTCGTGCAGCACATCGACGGTCAGACCCGTGCTCTTGAGCGCCTGGGCGACACTTTCGGCCAGTTGCAAATGGTCTTCAACCAGGAGGACACGCATGGATTTCTACCTCATTCGGGGGTGGTCGGCGCCACGCTCTGCGAGGCAGTTTACAGGCGCGGCCTGGGCTGTGAAGCCCGAAAACATTGAAAGGCAACTGAAAGGTTAGTGAAAGCTTCACCCTTTAGCATCCAGCCACGGTAGGCCATGCCCGCCGAGCTGCCTGATCCGTAGCACCCGAAAAACGCCTCGAAGCGTTTTCGTCAAATAAGAACAATAACGGAGTACTCAACGATGCTGTCGACACAGCCCCAGGCTTGCACGCCTGTGCGTTTTTCCCGCCTGACCCAAACCGCCCTTGCCAGCGCCGCCACCCTTGCCGGCTTTTCGCCGCTTGCCCAAGCCGCCTTCTTCGAAGACAGCAGCGCGACCCTGGAAACCCGCAACATGTACTTCAACCGCGACTTTCGCGACGGCACCAGCGCCCAGCAATCCAAGCGCGACGAATGGGCCCAGGGCTTCATGCTCAACCTGCAATCGGGCTACACCGACGGCACCGTCGGCTTTGGCGTGGATGCGCTGGGCATGCTCGGCGTCAAGCTCGACTCCAGCCCCGACCGCACCGGCAGCGGCCTGCTGCCCACCCACGACGATGGCCGCGCCGCCAACGAGTATTCCAAGCTGGGCCTGACCGGCAAAGTGAAGATCTCCGCCACCGAACTGAAAGTCGGCGCGCTGATCCCCGAGCTGCCGATCCTCAAGCCCAACGACGGCCGCATCCTGCCGCAAACCTTCAACGGCGGCCTGATCACCTCGAAAGAGTTCAAGAACCTGGTGTTCACCGGTGGCCGCCTCGACAAGGCCAAGGACCGCGACGACACCAACTACGAGGACATCGCCCTCAACAACAAGAACAGCCGTTTCCTCAGCGGCGCCACCGGCAAGCACTTCAATTTCGGCGGCGTGGACTACAAGTTCGCCGACAAGATCACCGGCAGCTATCACTTCGCCCAACTCGACGACGTGTACCGCCAGCACTTCCTCGGCCTGGTGGCTGCGCGCCCGATGGGCCCCGGCACCTTCGCCACCGATCTGCGCCTGGCGATCAGCGACGACACCGGCGCCGCCCGCGGCGGCAAGATCGACAACACCTCCCTCAACGGCCTGTTCAGCTATGCCCTCAATGGCCATAAGCTCAGCGCCGGCTACCAGCACATGTCCGGCGACAGCGCGTTTCCGTATGTGGATGGCAGCGACCCGTACCTGGTCAACTTCGTGCAGATCAACGACTTTGCCGGCGCCGAGGAGCGCTCCTGGCAGGCACGCTACGACTATGACTTCGCCAAGCTGGGGATTCCCGGCCTGAGTTTCATGAGCCGCTACCTGTCGGGTGACCATATCAAGCTCAAGAACGGCGAGACCGGCAAGGAGTGGGAACGCAACAGCGAGATCAAGTACGTGGTGCAAAGCGGCACGTTCAAGGATGTCGCCGTGCGCCTGCGCAATGCGACCTATCGTTCCAACTATTCAGCGCGTGATGCGGATGAAGTACGCCTGCTGGTCAGTTACAGCGTCGCGCTCTGGTAAGCAGTGCCTGGTAATAGCCACTCATAACAACAACGACGGAGATAACCATGACCCTTTCATTGCGTAAATTCGCCCTCGCCGCCGGCTGCATGCTGTTCGCCGGCCAACTGCTGGCCGCCGACGAACCCAAGCGCCCGGAATGCATCGCCCCGGCCTCCCCTGGCGGTGGTTTTGACCTGACCTGCAAACTGGCGCAAAGCGCGCTGGTCAACGAGAAGCTGCTGAGCAAGCCGATGCGCGTGACCTACATGCCTGGTGGCGTGGGCGCAGTGGCCTACAACGCCGTGGTCGCACAGCGCCCTGCAGACGGCGGCACCCTGGTGGCCTGGTCCAGCGGCTCGCTGTTGAACCTGGCCCAGGGCAAGTTCGGGCGCTTCGATGAAAGCGCCGTGCGTTGGCTGGCGGCGGTCGGCACCAGCTACGGCG
Source organism: Pseudomonas sp. K8 (assembly GCF_014889455.1). Lineage (NCBI taxonomy): Bacteria > Pseudomonadati > Pseudomonadota > Gammaproteobacteria > Pseudomonadales > Pseudomonadaceae > Pseudomonas > Pseudomonas sp. K8. The sequence goes on along the minus strand of NZ_VJWO01000019.1, from coordinate 4,215 downwards.
CCATCGCGGTGAAAAGCGATTCGCCTTACAAAAATCTCGACGACCTGGTGCAGGCGCTGAAGAAAGATCCGAGCAAAGTGGTCATCGGTTCCGGCGGCACCGTGGGTAGCCAGGACTGGATGCAAACCGCGCTGATCGCCAAGGCCGCCGGGATCAACCCGCGCGACCTGCGCTATGTGGCGCTGGAAGGTGGCGGTGAAATTGTCACCGCGCTGATGGGCAACCACATCCAGGTGGGCAGTACCGACATCTCCGATTCCATGCCCCATATCCAGAGTGGAGACATGCGCTTGCTCGCGGTGTTCTCCGAAGCGCGCCTGGACGAGCCGGAAATGAAGGATATTCCGACCGCCAGAGAGCAAGGCTACGACATCGTCTGGCCAGTGGTGCGCGGTTTCTACCTTGGGCCAAAAGTCAGCGATGCCGACTACGCCTGGTGGAAAGACGCCTTCGACAAACTGCTGGCCTCCGAAGACTTCGCCAAGCTGCGTGACCAGCGCGAGCTGTTCCCGTTCGCCATGACCGGCCCGGAGCTGGACACCTACGTGAAGAAGCAGGTAGCGGACTACAAAGTGCTGGCCAAAGAGTTCGGCCTGATCCAGTAATCGCCCCTCTGTCGCGCGGCCACGCCCTGCTGAACCAGGGGCGTGGCCCAGGAGTTCAACATGCTCTTACAACGCATATTCGCCGCCGCGCTGCTGCTGGCCTGCGCAGGCCTGGCCTTGATGGCCTGGCCCTACCAGGCGTCGTTTTCCTACGAACCCGTGGGGCCTCGGGCCTACCCGCTGCTGATGCTCGGGCTGATGAGCCTGGCGCTGATCTACATGCTGTTTCGCCCGCAGCCGACCCAGCATACCGAGGAAGAACCCGCGCTGGACCGCGCCACCCTGATCAAGATCGGCATCTGCGTGGCGCTATTGATCGTGTTTGCCGCCACCTTCGAATCCCTCGGTTTCATTCTCAGCAGCATGTTGATCGGCATTCCGATGGCACGGCTGTATGGCGGCCGCTGGTTGCCCGGTGCGGTGATCATCACCTTGATGAGCGTCGGCCTTTATCTGCTGTTCGATAAAGCCATGGATGTTCCGCTGCCCCTCGGCCTGCTCGACGTTCTGGAGAACTGATATGGATACTTTCGGCTATTTGGGCCAGGGCTTCGGCGTGGCACTGTCCCCCTACAACCTGGTGACCGCGCTGTGCGGCACCTTGATCGGCACCGTGGTCGGCCTGCTGCCGGGCCTGGGCCCGATCAACGGCGTGGCGCTGTTGATCCCCATCGCGTTCGCCCTGGGCCTGCCGCCGGAGTCGGCGTTGATCCTGCTGGCGGCCGTGTACCTGGGCTGCGAATACGGTGGGCGTATCAGCTCGATCCTGCTGAACATCCCGGGTGAAGCCTCCACCGTGATGACCACCCTCGACGGTTACCCGATGGCCCGCAAAGGCCTGGCCGGTGTGGCCTTGTCGTTGTCGGCGTGGAGTTCGTTCATCGGCGCGTTTATCGCCACCTGCGGCATGGTGCTGTTTGCCCCGCTGCTGGCCAAATGGGCGATTGCCTTCGGCCCGGCGGAATATTTCGTACTGATGGTGTTCGCGATTGTCTGCCTCGGCGGCATGGCCGGCGATAAACCGCTGAAGACCTTCGTCGCGGCGCTGATCGGCCTGTTCCTGTCGGCGGTGGGCATCGACGCCAACAGCGGCGTGTACCGCTTTACCGGCGATAACATCCACCTGACCGACGGCATCCAGTTCGTGGTGTTGGTGCTGGGCCTGTTCTCCATCAGCGAGATCCTGTTGCTGCTGGAAAAAACCCACCGTGGCCAGGAAGCGGTGAAAGCCACCGGGCGGATGATGTTTAACCTGAAGGAAGCCTCGTCGGTATTTGCGGTGAACATCCGGTGCGGCCTGCTCGGTTTCATCATGGGCGTATTGCCCGGCGCTGGCGCGACGTTGGCGTCAGCCGTGGCCTACATGACCGAGAAACGCCTGGCCGGGGCCAGCGGTAAATTCGGGCAGGGTGACATGCGTGGTCTGGCGGCACCGGAAACCGCCATCGGCGCCTCCGCCTGCGGCGCGCTGGTGCCGATGCTGACCCTGGGCGTGCCGGGTTCGGGCACCACCGCGGTGATGATCGGCGCCCTGTCGCTGTACAACATCACGCCGGGCCCGCTGTTGTTCCAACAGCAGCCGGATATCGTCTGGGGCCTGATCGCCTCGTTGTTCATCGCCAACATCATGCTGGTGATCCTCAACATCCCGATGATCCGCATCTTCACGCGCATCCTCGCTGTGCCGAACTGGGCGCTGGTGCCGGTGATCGCGATCATTACCGCGATCGGCGTGTACGCGGTTCACGCCACCACGTTCGATCTGTTCCTGATGATCGGTATCGGCATCTTCGGCTACATCCTGCGCAAGCTCGACTTCCCGCTGTCGCCGGTGTTGCTGGGCTTTATCCTCGGCGGCCTGATGGAGCAGAACCTGCGCCGCGCGCTGTCGATCTCCAACGGTGCGCTGGAGATCCTGTGGTCCAGCCCGATCACCTTCGGTGTCTGGGTATTGACCGCCGTGATGCTGCTGTTACCGCTGGCGCGCATCTACCGCAAACGTGCGTTGCAGCGTCGTGCCGTGGCCGATGTCTGAGGCCAGCTTTAAACACTGGTGGGGAACACCGCTGGTCGGCCTGGTCGGCGGTTACCTGGCCAGCCTGGTCGGCTGGCCGTTGCCGTATATGGTCGGTTCGCTACTGGCGATCATCCTCGTGCGTTGCCTCACGCCGTGGCAGTTGGCGGAGATTCCCGGCGGGCGCAAAGGCGGCCAATGGGTGGTGGGCATCGGCATCGGCCTGCACTTCACTCCGCTGGTGATCGAACAGGTGATGAGCCACTTCGGTTTGATCTTCTTCGGCGCGCTGGTCACCAGCCTGTCGAGCGTGGTCGGCGTGTGGTTGATGCGCCGCAGCGGCGAAGACCGCGCCACCGCGTTTTTCTCCAGCATGCCCGGCGGTTCCGGCGAGATGGTCAACCTCGGCGCACGCAATGGCGCGGTGCTCAGCCGGGTCGCGGCGGGGCAAAGCCTGCGGGTGTTGGTGGTGGTGCTGTGCGTACCGGCGATCTTCAAGTACGTGCTGGACGGTGGCGCGCCGCAGTTTCATCCCGCCCCGGTGAGCTGGGCCTGGCTGGCGCTGCTGTTTCCCGCCGGTGCGCTGGTGGCCTGGGGCTGGCAGCGGTTGCGTCAGCCGAACCCGTGGCTGTTCGGGCCCCTGTTGGTCAGTGCCACCGCCAGTGTGGCGTGGGACCTGCACATCGGCCTGCCCGACGGCGGCAGCCAGATCGGCCAGTGGCTGATCGGCAGCGGGTTGGGCTGCCACTTCAATCGTCAGTTCTTCCGCAGTGCGCCGTCGTTCATGGCGCGCACCTTGATCGGCACCGCCTTGACCATGCTGCTGGCGACGCTGGCCGCCGTGGGCTTGAGTGCGATGACCCAACTGGACCTGCGCTCATTGACCCTGGGCATGATGCCCGGTGGCATTGCCGAGATGAGTTTGACCGCGGAAACCCTGCAACTGTCGGTGCCGTTGGTGACGGCAATGCAGGTGATGCGCTTGTTGTTCGTGTTGTTTCTGGCGGAGCCGCTGTTCAGGCATTGGAACCGCCAAGCCTAGCGGCTACCGAGGGCGGCCCGCCCTGGGCCGCTACCGCCTGTCGGCACTGTCATTTCTAACAGCTAGCCTGCTCGCTGCCCTTCTGTGTTCAATCCTCGTGTGCCCCGGACCTTTTCGGCTCCTTTGCCTTGCACGAGGTGACAAGCATGACTCCAGAGCTCAACGCGCCCCCTTTCGTCGCGCAGTTGTCGCCTTATATTCCCGGCCTGACGACCCCGGTCGTAGGATTCTCCGGCGGTGTGCATCAACTGCTGTTGGAGAACCATGGCAGCACGGGCCTGATTTGCATCTTGCGCACCTACGCAGGCCAGCTTGAAGGCGATTTCATCGAGTTGTTCTGTAGCGACCTGCTGGTCCCGGTCGACTTCCATACCGTAACCGAGCAAGAAGCGCGCGAAGCGAAGCCGATTACCCTGCACATCTCCATGGCCCGCTTGGCCGACGGCGCGGCCGGCCCCGTATTTTGCCGGGTGACGCACCTCGATCACCGCTTAGAAGAAACCCAACGCCTGACCCTCAAGATCGACACCGTGGCACCAACCGGCAGCGACCCC
>NZ_VJWO01000199.1:0-623 GCF_014889455.1 Pseudomonas sp. K8 | reverse complement strand
GCTGCCCTTGCGCAGGTATTCGCCGGCAATTTCGCCGAGCTTGCCGACGAACACAACGCGGTGCCATTCGGTGCGCTCCTGCTGGTTGCCATCCTTGTCCTTGCGGACGCTGGTGGTGGCCAGGCTGATGCGGGTGATCGCCATGCCGCCTTGGGTGTACTTCACGTCCGGGTCGTTGCCGAGGTTGCCGACCAGGATGACCTTATTGATGCCGCGCGCCATAGGGTTGCTCTTCCGTTGTCCGAGGGCAGGCCTGAGAGATTACACACTCTTGGAGGTGCGGATACACCGGCCGCCCTGCGGGAAATCTGGGTGGGATGACAGAACGGCCAATTCTATCATCCCTGCCTGCCCGGCCTCTGTCGGGGATGCCCCCGAGCGCTTTCGGATTTTGGCTGAACCGTTGCGGGACAGGGGCTCCCGCCCTACGTCCCAGCGCTGACCCACGCTAGACTCGCCCCATGTCGAATCCCGAAATCTACGTCAGTACCGATGTGGAGGCAGATGGCCCCATTCCCGGCCCGCATTCCATGCTGAGCTTCGGCTCGGCGGCGTACCTGGCCGACAAGACCCTGGCCGCGACCTTTTCGGCCAATCTGGACACGCTCCCGGAGGCGCAGGGC
>NZ_VJWO01000198.1:0-625 GCF_014889455.1 Pseudomonas sp. K8 | reverse complement strand
CGCAACGCCGGTGGCCAGGCCTGGATCCAGTGCCCCGACGAAGCCTATTCCCCGATCATGCCAGCGGCTGCGCTGGCACATGCCGGCGCCGATGCGGTGCTGACGCTCACCTCCCTATGCTCGCGCATGAAAGGCCTTGCCCGATGAACCTTATCGAGTCCACCCCGACGCCGGCCACCGAGCGTGTGAACCTGCTCATCGTCGATGACGTCCCCCAGAACCTGGTCGCCATGGAGGCGCTGCTGCGCCGCGACGGCCTGGACATCCTGTGCGCGGCCTCGGGTGCCGAAGCGCTGGAACTGCTGCTCGAACACGAAGTGGCGCTGGCGCTGCTGGACGTGCACATGCCGGAGATCGACGGTTTTTCGCTGGCCGAGCTGATGCGCGGCTCGCAGCGCAGCCGCGATGTGCCGATCATCTTCCTGACCGCCTCGCCGAACGATCCGGTGCGCGCGTTCAAGGGCTACGAAAGCGGCGCGGTGGATTTCCTGCACAAGCCGATCGAGCCGCAGGTGATCATGAGCAAGGTCAACGTGTTCATTGAGCTGTACCAGCAGAAGCAGCTGCTTAAGGCGCGCAACCAGGCGCTGGAGCACGCCCTCAAGCTCAATGAAACGATGATGGC
>NZ_VJWO01000197.1:0-626 GCF_014889455.1 Pseudomonas sp. K8 | reverse complement strand
GCGCAGGCGCGCTTCGAGGGTGCCGTCGATGCGCACGGCTTCGGCGTGCACGCGCAGGTCGCCACGGCTCAGGGTGAGGTCGGCGGTGAGGCGCTGGGTGGGCGAGAGCTGCAGCAGCGGAGCAAGCGCGGCGATGTCGTCAGGGTGCAGGCGCACTTCGACCTCGCGGTTGGCACCGCCCACTGCGTCAACCGCTTCGCCGACCAGCTGCGCGAGCAGGGCCGGGTCGGCCTCGTAGGCGCGGCCGACCAGGGTGCCGGCAATGCGCACGGCCAGTTCGCCAAGCGCGGCCACCACTTCGTTTTCCAGCCGCGCCAACGGGCGGCCGAAATTGTCGAGGATGCCTTCGATCTGGGCCACCAGGCGGCGCACTTCGGCCTGGCCCTGGGCCTGGCCGTCGGCATGGCCCTGTTCGAAGCCGTCCTTTTCCGCGGCGTCCTGGATCGCCTGGATTTCCTCCAGGGTGGGCAGCTGCAGCAGCGGTTCGGGCTCGTGTTCGGCGACCGGTTCGTCGAGGTCGTAATGGTCGTCCTGCGGGGCGGCAGGGGCTGCCAGCAGGTCCGGGGCAAGCCAGCGCACGGCGTGGTTCACAGCATGGCCTCCGCGTTGCCGCCGATGGTGACGGT
>NZ_VJWO01000196.1:0-629 GCF_014889455.1 Pseudomonas sp. K8 | reverse complement strand
GGCCGGCCCGGTGAAGACCCCCGACGATGCCCGCGCCGGCCTGATGGCCATGCTGCTGCGCCGCCTTGACGGCGTGGTGAAGCTGCAGGACAGCAAGCTGCTGATGTTCCGCGCCGAACTGGACCGCGTCTCCGAACTGACGCGCCTGCTGCCCGATGCCGACCCGCTGGTGCAGCTGCCCGATGATGGCGGCAGCCTGCGTTTGCAGACCATGTGCCACGGTGCGTTGACCTGGCAGCGGTTGGAAGAGCTGGAGCGCGCAGGCGCCCAGGGGTTGATGGTGTTGAGCGTGGAGCGGTCGCTGGCATGAATCGTCTGCAATGGTCCCAGTTGAGCGACGCCGAGCAGGCACAGGCGCTGCAGCGCCCGGTGCAGGCGGTGGCCGCGCGTACCCGCGAATCGGTGGCCGCGTTGATCGCGGCCGTGCGCGACGATGGCGATGCCGCATTGCGTGAGATCAGCCTGCGCTTCGATGGCGTGGCCCCGGCCTCGTTCGAAGTGAATGACGAAGAATTCGCCGCCGCCGAGCGCACGGTACCGGCCGAGCTGCGCCAGGCGATGACCGAGGCCGCCGACCGCATCCGCCTGTTCCACAAGGCCGGCATGAGCCAGGGCTACGCGGTGGACAC
>NZ_VJWO01000195.1:0-632 GCF_014889455.1 Pseudomonas sp. K8 | reverse complement strand
GTACGGCGGCCAGTTCTACGCGCTGTTCTTCCTGAGCAGCATGCTGAAGGTCGATGCCACCACCTCCTACCTGCTGATCGCCGCTGCACTGGCCCTGGGTACGCCGTTCTTCATCTTCTTCGGCTGGCTGTCCGATCGCATCGGCCGCAAGAAGATCATCCTGGCCGGCTGCCTGTTGGCCGCAGTGACCTACATACCGGTGTTCAAGGGCCTGACCCACTTCGCCAACCCGGCCATCGAAGAAGCCCGCAGCAGCCCCCCGCCCCTCGTGATTGCCGACCCGAACACCTGCTCGTTCCAGTTCGATCCGGTCGGCCTGCGCAAGTTCACCAGCTCCTGCGACGTGGCCACCGCCGCGCTGACCAAGGCGGGTGTGCCGTACGACGTGCAGCCTGCCGCCGCCGGTTCGCTGGCGCTGGTAAGCGTGGGCAACACCCAGGTGACCTCGTTCGAGGCCGCCGGCCTGACCAAGGATGAGCTCAAGGCCAAGGGCGATGCCTTCGGTGGCGAACTCAAGGCGGCGCTGACCGCAGCGGGTTACCCGGCAAAGGCCGACAACGCGCGCATCAACATCGCCGGCACCGTGTTCATGCTGTGGATCCTGGTGATGTACGTGACCATGGTCTACGGCC
>NZ_VJWO01000194.1:0-638 GCF_014889455.1 Pseudomonas sp. K8 | reverse complement strand
CAACGGTCGAGGTGTCTGCGCCCGAACTTCTGGCTGCCGCAAAGGACCAGGCCCGGCCAACTTCCGAACGCTTGGCGAACCTCACGCTGATCCTCAAGAATCATGCCGGCTCGGCCCAAGCCAAGGAGGCTGATGCAATGCGGCCGAAGCTGGAGGCTCAACTCCACGCCGAGCTTAACCCGATAGGCCTGCAGTGGTCCTATTCCACCCAGCAGGATGACATGTCGGGAAAACCCGTCCGCACGGCACGGGTAACCAGCACCAACAGCTTCAACTTTGACTTCCCCTACTCAGGCCGGCAGAAGGCAGAGCTCACGATCAGGCGTCACCCTCGATGGGGCAACGATGTAATGGTCAGCATCGAGAAGGGGCAGATCCTGTGCCATAGCTTCAGCTCCTGCCCCGTGCGTATCCGATTCGACGATGAGTCCGCCAAAACCTTCACCGGAACTGAGCCATCCGACAACAGCAGCGAGATGGTCTTCATCCCGGGATACAAGACCCTCACGAGTAAGCTGGGTAAAGCCAAGCGCCTCCGAGTGGAGTTCAATGTGTATCAGCAAGGCTCGGTCATGGCCGAATTTGACGTCAGCGGATTTGACGCAAAACGCATGACTCAGTAGCAGACTCTAACGGGA
>NZ_VJWO01000193.1:0-645 GCF_014889455.1 Pseudomonas sp. K8 | reverse complement strand
GCATCTGCCCGCACATCAGCTCGGCATCTTCGGGCGAATCCTCCACCAGCAGGATGCGCAGGTGTCCCAGCGAGGGGCCGGTGAGCGGCATGGGTTATTCGACCTCCGGAGCCTGGTTGATCAGCGCCCAGAACTTGCCGAGCGTCTGCACGGCACCGAAGAACTGGTCCACGTCCACCGGTTTGACCACATAGGCATTGACGCCCAGGTCCCAGCTGCGGGCCAGGTCGCTCTCCTCGCGCGAGGACGACAGAATCACCACCGGCAGCCGCTTGAGCTCCTCGGCACTGCGGATCTGGCGCAGCACTTCCAGCCCGTCCATGCGCGGCATCTTGATATCCAGCAGCAGCACCGCCGGCAGGCCTTCCTCGCGGTTGGCGAAGGCACCGCGGCGCAGCAGGTAGTCCATCGCTTCCACGCCGTCCTCGACGTGCACGATGGGGTTGGCCAGGCGCGCTTCCTTCAGGGCATCGATGGCCATTTCAGCATCGGCGGGGCTGTCCTCGGCAAGCAGGATGGTGCGGAGAGCGGTCATGCGACGGGGCCTTTGTTGTTGAGTGCGTCGAGGGAGGAAGGAAGAAGGAAGTGGAACGTGGCGCCCTGGTCCACCGCCGCTTCGGCCCAGATGCGGCCGCCGTGGCGGGC
>NZ_VJWO01000192.1:0-647 GCF_014889455.1 Pseudomonas sp. K8 | reverse complement strand
CACGCTGTTGCTCAGCGCCGACCAGAACACGCCGTTGTCCAGGCCAAGCACGTGCACGGCCTCGAAGTAGCTGGCGCTGATCGCCAGCGAGCAGAAGATGCCGGTGAGCAATGGCACGGTCAGCACCGCCGCCCAGAAGCGCGGCGCCACCACCTTGGCCACCGGATCGATCGCCATCAGCTCCAGCGCCTTGATCTGGTCGGTGGCGCGCATCAGCCCCAGCTCGGCGGCAATCGAGCTGCCGGCGCGGCCAATGAACAGCAGCGCGGTCAGCACCGGCGCCAGTTCGCGGTACAGCGACAGGCCCAGCAGGGTGGACAGCGCATCGGCCGCGCCGAACGTGGTCAGCGTGCGGTAGCCCTGCAGGGTCAGCACCAGGCCCACGAAGGCACCGCCGACGGCGATGATCGGCAGCGAACGCGCACCCACCTTGTAGATCTCGCGGGTCAGCTCGGCCAGGAAATCGGCGGTCGGCAGCGAACCACGCAGCACGGTCAGCGAGAACAGCCCGGCCCGGCCCAGTGAACGGGTGCTTTCAACGAACGGCATCAGGCCACCTTCGCGCGGGGCGCGGCATCGAACGGGATCGGGCCGTCCGGCTGCCCGTGCAGGAACTGGCGCAGCAGCGGGTCCTGGCTGGACTCCAG
>NZ_VJWO01000191.1:0-648 GCF_014889455.1 Pseudomonas sp. K8 | reverse complement strand
CGCGACCGACCATGCAGGTGACCAACTGGTCGTGACTCAGCGCACGCATGTCGTCGAAGGTACGCACGTAGCGGCCGTCCTTGAACACCGTGACCGCGTCGCAGATGCGGAACACTTCTTCCATGCGATGGGACACGTACAGCACCACTTTGCCCTCGTCGCGCAGGCGCGTGATGATCGCCATCAGCCGGTCGATCTCGCGGGCCGACAGGCTGCTGGTGGGCTCGTCGAAAGCGATCACATGCGCGCCACGCGACAGCGCCTTGGCGATTTCCACCAGTTGGCGCTGGCCCAGGGACAGGCGCCCGAGCTTTTCCTGCGGGTCGATTTCATCGGCCAGGCCCTTGAGGCACGCCAGCGCCCGCTGGCGTAGCTGGCCGCGATTGACCACGCCGAAACGCGCCGGCAAATGCCCGAGGAACAGGTTCTCGGCGACGCTCATTTCCGGCACCAGATGCAGCTCCTGGTGGATCACCGCGACGCCGCTGGCAATGCTGTCGGCCGCGCATTTGAAGGCCATGGTCTGCGCGCCGATCTGCACGCTGCCGCTGCTCGGGATGTAGGCGCCGCCGAGGATCTTCAGCAGCGTCGACTTGCCCGCGCCGTTCTCGCCCATCAACGCGTGGACCTGCCCCGGGTGGGCGGTGA
>NZ_VJWO01000190.1:0-648 GCF_014889455.1 Pseudomonas sp. K8 | reverse complement strand
ACGCCGAAGGGGCGCGGCAGGACTGGGCTGACACCTTGGTCACGCACGGCGAGGTCCTGGCCCGGGAGCAGCTGCAACGCAACCAGCTGCGCTGGAGCCCGCTGGGCATCGCCAACATCGCCGCCGAAACCGCATACGGGCAGCAGCAGGACCGGGTGCTGCAGACGCTGCACAGCCACGCGCACGCCGACGTGACCGCGGCGATGGTCCGCGCGCTGCGCACGGCCGGGTTCGCGGGCACGTTGGAGGGTTTCGATCCGGACCTGGTCCGGCTGCGCGTGGGCGGGCGCGAAATGGACCTGGTCGACTGGGCCACCCATGGCTGGCAGGGCCAGGGCCTGCGCCGCCCGGCCATGCCGGCCAACCTGCCGGACTGGTCGCCGGATGCCGGTGGCCTGCCGAGCGCGCGCCTGGAACCGGCGGCGTGGCTGGACGACGACACCCTCGATGCGATGCAGCTGGTGGCCTACCGGCGCGACCCAGAGGGCGCCCTGCGCGAAGACGCGGCCATGAGCTGGCAGCTGTACGACGCCTCCCTGCGCCGCGCGATCTGCACCGAGCTGGAGGATTTCGCCGAAAGCAACCGCCTGGCCGATGCCTACATCGACCATCTGAAAGCGCTGCCGCACAGCCCGCAGGGCCCGGTAC